>JAEZBA010000286.1 GCA_023430245.1 Pseudomonadota bacterium | reverse complement strand
GGCGGGTACCATACCGAGCGAAAGTACAACCTTTACGCCCTCGTCGATCCTGTTTCGCCCCCATCAGCAGCGGCCGGCCGGTCAGGACGGCCGCTGGTGGTGGAGGCGCCGGGCACTGCCCCCGGGTCCGAAAGTTTTATTACGAAGTCCGTTTATCGCCATAGCCGGCTTGCGCCAGCATGACGAATATAAGAGCAGCGCCGCCGGGAGGGAAGGGCGGCAAAGCGTTTCATGTGAAAAAAAACCTATTTTTCCCGAAAATGCTGACTTGCGAAGGGCTTTCGGTCGGTGTGCGGCGGTCGTCATGCTCACAGAAGGCCGAATCCTCGGCAGCGGATTGTCACCGGAGCGGCAGCCTCGGCAGTCACCTCGGCGTAGAGCAATCCCGACCGGCCGCCCTTGACCGTCAGCTGACAGCAGCCGCGCTTGAACTACTGAGCAGCCGGGCGAGCTCGGTCCGCAACTGGTCCTGGCTGTACGGCTTGCCGAGGCGAGGCAAGGTCAGGCTCTTGTCCTCCGCCAGGTCGGCAAATCCCGTCACCAGCAGGATCGGGATATCGGGACGGATTTCGCGGGTCGCCCGCGCGAGCTCCATACCGGTCATCCCCGGCATGGAATGGTCGGTGACCAGGATATCGATCGCGCGATCGCTGCGCAGGATCTCGAGCGCATCCTGCCCGGAATTGGCCTCGATGACGGTGTGGCCGATGTCTTCGAGCATGTCGACCGCGCTGGTTGCGATCAACGGGTCGTCGTCGACCAAAAGGACCGTCGAACCGCGCTCCGACACGGTGGTGTCGACGTCCTCCTGCTCGACTTCAGGCGCCGTCACCGCCACCGGTATCCACAGATCGACATTGGTGCCCTTGCCGGGCTCGCTGCCGATGTCGACCAGCCCGCCGAGTTGCACCATCAGTCCGTGTACCATCGACAGACCGAGACCGGTCCCGCGGCCGACCGGCTTGGTGGAGAAAAACGGTTCGGTCGCGCGCGCCAGGGTCTTGGCATCCATGCCGGTGCCGGTATCGGCGACCCTGACCCGCAGATATTTGCCCGGCTTCAAAGCCGACCGCTCCGGACGAGCCTTTGGCTCGATTTCGATGTGAATCGCACCGCCATCGGGCATCGCGTCGCGCGCATTGATGGCGAGGTTGAGCAAAGCCAGTTCGAACTGATTGGGATCGACCAGCGCGGGAGGAACCGAGTCCGGATAGGTGAGATGGAGCTGGACCTGCGGTCCAAGCGAGCGCTCCAGCAAATCCGTCATGTCGTGGATCAGCGAAACAAGATCGGTGGAAACCGGCCGTAGATCCTGCTGCCGGGCGAAGGCGAGGAGGCGCTGCGTCAGCGTTGCACCGCGCTTGGCGCCCTGTAATGCGCTGTCGATGAGTCGATGCAGGCGCGGATCGTCGGGCACCCGCTTGCGGAGCAATTCAAGATTGCCCATGACCGCCATCAGCAGGTTGTTGAAGTCGTGCGCGACGCCGCCGGTCAATTGCCCGAGGCTCTCCATCTTTTGCGCCTGACGCAACTGTTCCTCGATCTGCGAACGCTGCGCCGCCTCGCGCATCAGTTCGCTGGTGCGCTCCTGTACGCGCTGTTCGAGGGTGTGCGTGAGATCAGACAGCGCGCTGCGCTCGCGCGCAAGGTCTTCCAGCAGCGATCGCGCCTGATATTGCCGCCGCCGGTTGCGCATTGCGGTGCGGACGACACTGACGAATGTCGTTGGATGAAACGGGCGCTCGACGAAGGCGACGTTGCCAATAGCGTCGGCAAGCCTTGCCGCTGCCGGATTTCGCTCCGGGCCGGCACCCTGACGGGTGAGAATCAGAAGGGGGATGTCCGACCAGGCAGGCTGTGTCTCCAGCCATCGCGCCAGCGGTCCGATGTCAGCGGTACGAAGCGCCTCGTCGGCAATCACCACCAACCCGGCGCCGCGGTCCAGTTCGGCGACCAGCGCCTTGAGATCGGCGACCTTTTCGGCCGGCAATCGAGCCTCCAGCAGCAACTCCGTCGCCACCTGTGAGTCGCGACCGGTCGGTGTGAGAATCAAAGCCCGTTGGGAGAGGTGATCGCCGTTCACCGTGGCTGCTCGCGCAGACCGGCTGCGTCGCTTAATGCGACGGGGGCGCCGGCGAAGGTCGGTACGCCGCGCAGGACGCCGTGGAAATCCTTCAACGGGCCCCCGACATTGAGCCCGGTCGCGTCGATCCAGTATTCGCGGATCGTGTTTTCATGAATGCCACCGCGCTTCTTGATCACCGACATGGCGCGGCGTACCTCGCCGGAGGCCTCAAAGTAACGAAGCAATATCACTGTGTCGGCCAGATAAGTGATGTCAACGGGGGTCTGCATGTCCCCGACCAGGCCGTGCTGCGCAACGGTGATGAATGTCGCTGCGCCTTGTCGGTTCAGATATTGCAGCAGTTCGTGCATATGCAGGATCAGCGCATTTTCCTGCGGCATCGCAGCCTGGTAACCGTTAAGGCTGTCGATCACGACGGTCCGGATTTTGTCTTTCGTGACAACGGACCTCACCATGTGGGCGAATTCGCCCGGCGTCATTTCGGCCGCGTCCACCTGCTCGATCACGAGAGCTTCGCGATCTCGCAACTTCTCCAGCTCGATCCCTACCGACTTCATGCGCTCGAACAGCAGGCCGAGTTCCTCATCGAAGATGAACAGCGCGGCCTTCTCACCGCGGGCGATCGCGTCCATCGCGAAACTCAGCGCGGTCAGAGTCTTGCCGGTGCCGGATGGACCGAGGATCAGGTTCCCGGACCCGGACTCGATGCCGCCGCCGAGCAAGGCGTTGAGTTCAGGGATGCGGGTCGTGATGTTGAAGCGCGGCACCTCGGTACGATGTTCGTTGGCGACCAGGCGAGGAAACACGACGACGCCACCTTCCTTGATGGTGAAGTCGTGATAGCCGCCACGATAGCGGCGGCCGCGATATTTCTGGATTTTCAGGCGCCGCCGCTCGGCGCCGTATTCAGGCGTGTGCTGTTCCAGCCGGATGACGCCATGGGCAATGCTGTGCACGGTCTTGTCGCCGGGCTCGGTCGTCATGTCGTCGAGCATCAGCACCGTGGCGCTGTAGCGCGAAAAATAATGCTTGATCGCGAGTATCTGCCGCCGGTAGCGCAGCGAATTCTGGGCCAGTAGCCTGATCTCCGAGAGGCTGTCGAGCACAACTCTTGACGGTTTGATGCGCTCGACCGCATCGAAGATCTGCAGGGTCGTTTCACCGAGCTCCAGATCCGAGGAGTAAAGCAGGCTTTGTTGCTGATCGCTGTTGAGGATGCTGTCTGGCGGCAGCAGTTCGAAGATCGACAGCAGCTCACCGAGGTGCCACCCGTGCGATGCCGCGCCGTCGCGCAGCTCCTTTTCGGTTTCCGATAGCGTCACGTAAAGGCAGCGTTCGCCATTGTCTGCGCCGGCCATCAAAAAACTGAGGGCGATTGTCGTCTTGCCGGAACCCGGCTCCCCTTCCAGAAGGAAAATATTGCTCCGAGAGAGACCGCCGTTAAGGACGTTGTCCAGTCCGGCGACGCCGGTCTGAGCGATATCGTCTCGAGTGTTCACGCAACTTTTCCGGTCAATAGCGAATCGGTTCTGACAATGAAGGATGCGCGACGACGAGCGCTTTCATTCCTCCTTTCGCCCAACGGTTCTTGAACGGAAAAGTTCCATATGCCCGCGCGGCACGCCGGGGCTAGCGTGCCTGCCCGGGTGTCGTTCGGATCCGGCCTTTGCGCAGATGCAAGGCAAAATGCGTCGGCGTCCGTCGAATCTTTGCGCAGGCGGCCGGGTTCCATGTGGTTGGCGTTAAGCTGGTGCGCGCCGGGGATGTGGTCACTTCAGGGGGACAACCATGACCGGTGCGCGCGATCTGCCAAAACCCAGCGGCATCATTTTCGGGCTGCATGACCGGCCGGGGCCGGGCACCAGTCTGCTCGCCGCCTCGCAGCATGTGCTGGCGAGCATTGTCGGCATCGTCACGCCGACACTGATCATCGGCGGTGCGCTCGGGCTCGGCCAGTACGTGCCCTATCTCATTTCGATGTCGCTGTTCGTGTCCGGGGTTGCGACCTTCATCCAGTGCCGCCGCATCGGACCGGTCGGATCGGGTCTGCTCAGCCTGCAGGGCACGAGCTTCGCGTTTCTCGGCGCCATCCTGAGCGCGGGATTTGCGGTGAAGGCCAGGGGCGGCACGCCGGAAGACATTCTGGCGATGATCTTCGGTCTGTGCCTGGCCGGATGTCTGATCGAGATCGTCCTCAGCCAGTTCATCGACAAGCTCAAGCGCGTTATTACGCCCACCGTCACCGGCATCGTCATCGCGGTGATCGGGCTGAGCCTGGTGAAGATCGGGTTCACCGATCTCGCCGGCGGGGTCGGCGCCAAGGATCTCGGCAGCCCGGTCAATCTTGCGCTCGGCCTGACCGTGATCGCGGTGATTCTCGTGCTCTCCTTCCAGCGCAACGTCTATCTGCGCATCT
>JAEZBA010000208.1 GCA_023430245.1 Pseudomonadota bacterium | reverse complement strand
CTCAGCCCTCTTCTCCCCTCCCACAGCGCAGCTGAGGGGAGGAGCGGCGGTGGGAAATCATCAAGAGCCCACCCCCGTTCTCCTTCGCGTTGCTCAGTCGATCGACCCTCCCCACAAGGGGGAGGGTAAGACCAAGCCGCCGTCAGCGAAGAGACTTCACATCCACCTTTGCTGGCGCTGCGATCCCCTTCGGCAGCGCGGCCCGGGCGCGGTCGGGATAATCCGAAATGATGCCGTCGATGCCGGTCTGGTACATCAGTTCGAGATCGGCCATCTCGTTGATCGTCCACGGAATCACCTTGAGCCCGAGATCGTGCGCCTCCTTCACCAGCGCGGCGGTCACGTTGCGGAAAAACGGCGACCAGACCTGGCAATCGGCGGCTTTCACCAGCCGCGGCACCGAGCCATTATGATCGTCGATATCGAGGCCGGCGGTCCAGGGCGACGGGCCGGGCAGGTTGCGGCGGATATTGTCCTCGCCGGGACTCTGGATCGTCAGGCAGACGCGTTCGATCTCGGGCGCCAGGCGCTTCGCGACCATCAGCGTGCGCCAGTCGAAGCTCTGGATGCTGGTGCGCTTGGTGAGCCCGGCATCCTGGATCGCCTTCACCAGGGCGGCCGCGAAGGTGTCCGGGTCGGGTGTGTCCGCGCCGGAGGTTGGCGTCAGCTTGGTCTCGATATTGAAGCGGATGTGATCGGCGCCGTTGCGCTTCACCAGATCGAACACATCGGTCAGCTTCGGAATGCGCACGCCGTCGGTGCCCTTCTGGGTCGAGAAGCGCGCGGCATAAGCGGTGCCGGGCTGGATGCGGCCAACGTCATAGGCCTGCAATTCGTCGAAGGTGAGCGACCGGATCGCCGGGCCTGTTTCCTTCAGGAATTCGCCGTCCGGCCCGCGGGTGTGCTCGGGATTGAGCAACGAGTCGTGGCTGACCACGAGCACGCCATCCTTCGTCATCGCGGTATCGAGTTCGAACGTGGTGACGCCGATCCGCAGCGCCGTCTCGAATCCGGGGATGGTGTTTTCGGGCGCGAGCCCGCGGGCGCCGCGATGGCCCTGCAGGTCGAAGGCTGATGCGGGAAGGGTCATGGCTGCGAGTATAGCAGATACGAGGATGTGCTTCATGCGCGCAGCCTAGAAAGCCGCTGTGTCAGCACCGTGACTGGCGCCTACCCGCGCATCAACCCTGAGACACCCTGCCACAGCAGCATCACCGACACGCAGAATACCAGCGTATAGGCGATGCGATAGAACAGCTCCACCGGCGTCACCCGCACCAGATAGATGCCAAGCGCATTGGCCGCGACCGCGATCGGCAGCAGCATCATCGAGGTGGCGAAATTGATCGTGGAGAATTGCCCGAGTGCGAAATAGGGGCCGATTTTCAGGAAGTTTACGATCGCAAAGAAGATCACATTGGTGCCGACCAGCGTCAGCTTCGGCAAGCGTTGCGGCAGGACGTGGACCTGAAACGGCGGCCCGCCGGCCTGCGACAGGAACGAGGTGAAGCCGGAAACCGCACCCCAGAATGCGCCGCTCAGCGCGGTCTTGCGGTGTCCCTCGGCCGGGATGCGTTTCAGCACCGAATAGATCACGAAGGAAATGCCGATCACGCCGATACTGATCCGCAGCGCATTGTCGTTGACATAAGCCGCGAACATCCAGGCCAGCGCCATGCCGATCAGCGCGCCGGGCAGCATCACTTTCAGATTCCACGGATCGTAATCGCGCCGGTACCACCAGACCGAGATCATGTCCTGCACGATCAGCACCGGCAGGATCAGTGCCGCGGCCTCCAGCGGTGGCAGATAAAGCGCGGTGAGCGGTGTCGCGATCACGCCGACCCCGGCAAAGCCGCCCTTCGAGAGGCCGAGCGCGATCAGGGCCGGCACCGCGACCATGTAGAAGAGAGGGTCGGTGATGATGGTCATGCGTTACGAGATGAAGGCGGTCACGCCGTGGCGGATCAGTTCGAGCGAGATCAGGAAGGTGATCACATACACGATCTTGTAGAACATCTCCTGCGGCGTGATGCGCACGAGCCAGATGCCGATGAAATTGGTGACGATGGCGAGCGGAAACAGCACCGCCGAGATCACGAGATTGTCGGTGGTGAACTGGCCGAGTGCAAAAATCGGGATGAGTTTGGCGAGATTGGTAATGGCGAAATAGATCGTCATGGTGCCGGCAAATATCAGCTTCGGCAGATGCTGCGGCAGCATGTGCACCTGCACCGGCGGGGCGCCGGCATTGGCGAGGGTCGAGGTGAAGCCCGAGATCGCGCTCCAGAACAGCCCGCTGGCGACACTGGGCCGGATGCCGATATCGCCGCTGCTCGGGCCGAACCAGCGCCATAAGACGAAGGTCGTGCCGATGACGCCGACCGCCAGCCGCACCGCCGCATCCGGGACATAAGCCGCAAGCAGGCCGGCGATGGCCACCCCGACCAGGCCGCCCGGAAGCAGCACTTTCAGGTTCCAGGCGTCCCAATGGTGCCGGTAGGCCCAGACCGAGATCGCGTCCTGCAGCAGCAGGATCGGCAGCATCATGGCGACCGCCTGCAGCGGCGGCACGATCAGCGCCAGCATGGGCGTCGCCACCATGCCAATGCCGACAAAACCGCCCTTGGCAAGGCCAAGCAGCGTGACGGCGGTCACGGCAACGATCCAGAACAGCGGGTCTGTGGGAAGGGTCAAGGAGGGGTCTCGTTTTGCGGCGGATCAAACTCCCTCAGCCGCGTCGCCGCTAATGCTATTTGCGAATGGCGCGCCTGCGTGGGCCTTGTTTTCGGGGATGCGCGCGGCAGCGCTTGCAATGAAGCCGGGCTCGCCCACAATGCGGGCAAAAGCGACAATCCTGTCATCCTGAGGTGCGAGCGAGCGTAAGCGAGTGAGCCTCGAAGGATGGCGGGCCGCACCCTTCGAGGCCCGGCTGGGTTTATTATCGGGCCGCGCTTTGTGCGGACCCGTCGGCCGAGCGCCTCGGGGTGACGGAGAGAGTGGGAGGGAGTGCAGTCAAATGGATGCCAAAAGCACCAGCCGCTATCACGAGGTCTATGCGCAGTGGCAGCGCGACCCGGAGGGATTCTGGGCGGAGGCGGCCAAGGGGATCGACTGGTTCAAGGCGCCGGAGAAGGTGTTCGATCCGGCGATGGGCGTCTATGGCCGCTGGTTCGCCGGCGGCGTCATGAATACCTGTTACAACGCGCTCGATCGCCATGTCATGGGCGGCCGCGCCAGCCAGACGGCGCTGATCTACGATTCACCGGTCACCGACACGGTTGCGTCCTATTCCTACGAAGAGATGCTGTTCGAGGTGGCGACGCTGGCCGCCATTTTGCAGGATTTCGGCGTCGGCAAGGGTGACCGCGTCATCATTTATATGCCGCTGGTGCCGGAGGCGGTGTTTGCGATGCTGGCCTGCGCGCGCATCGGCGCGGTGCATTCGGTGGTGTTCGGCGGCTTCGCCGCGAAGGAACTGGCCAAGCGCATCGACGACGCCAAGCCGAAGGTGATCCTCTCGGCAAGCTGCGGCATCGAGCCGGGCCGTATCGTCAAGTACAAGCCGCTGCTCGATGAAGCGATCGCCATGGCTGAGGAAAAGCCGTCCGCCTGCATCGTGCTGCAACGGCCGCAGGAACAGGCGGCGCTGGTTGAAGGCCGCGATCATTGCTGGGCAACTTTGCGCGATGCCGCGATCGCGGCGAACAAGAGCGCCGATTGCGTACCGGTGCTGGCGACCGATCCGCTCTACATCCTCTATACGTCAGGAACGACCGGCATTCCGAAAGGCGTGGTGCGCAACAATGGCGGACTTGCGGTCGCACTGAAATGGTCGATGAAGAATCTGTACGGCGTCGATCCGGGCGAGGTGTGGTGGTGCGGCTCCGACATCGGCTGGGTGGTCGGGCATTCCTACATCGTCTATGGGCCGCTGCTGCATGGCGCGACCTCCATCATGTATGAGGGCAAGCCGGTGGGTACGCCGGATGCGGGCGCTTATTGGCGCGTGCTCTCGCAACACAAGGCGGTGGCCTTCTTCACCGCGCCGACCGCGTTCCGCGCCATCAAGAAGGAAGATCCGGACGCGACGCTGCTGCCGCAATACGACCTCTCGCATTTCCGTACGCTGTTCCTCGCCGGCGAGCGCGCCGATCCGCCGACGGTGGAATGGGCGGAAGAGAAATTGCGTAAGCCGGTGGTCGATCACTGGTGGCAGACCGAAACCGGCTGGTGCATTGCCGGCAATCCGGTCGGCCTCGGCATGCTGCCGGTGAAGCACGGCTCGGCGACGGTGCCGATGCCGGGCTGGGACATCCGCGTGGTTGACGAAAGCTGCAAGGAAGTGCCGAACGGCACCATCGGCTCGATCGTCGCCAAGCTGCCAATGCCGCCCGGGGCGTTCCCGACGCTGTGGCAGCAGGACGAGCGCTTCCGCGAAGCCTATCTCGACGAGTTTCCGGGCTATTACAAAACCGCCGATGCCGGCTTCAAGGACGAGGACGGCTATGTCCATGTGATGGGCCGCACCGACGACATCATCAATGTCGCGGGTCATCGGCTGTCGACCGGCGGCATGGAGGAGGTGCTGGCCGCGCATCCCGACGTCGCCGAATGCGCGGTGATCGGGATGGCGGATTCGCTGAAAGGCGAGGGCCCGTGCGGCTTCGTGGTGATGAAAGCCGGCGTGACGCGCGACGCGGCGGCGATCGAGAAGGAGATCGTGGCGCTGGTGCGCGAGCGCATCGGCCCGGTGGCGGCGTTCAAGCTTGCGATCACGGTGCCGCGGCTGCCGAAGACGCGCTCGGGCAAAATTCTCCGCGGCACCATGAAGAAGATCGCCGACGGTGGAATGGGCGGA
>JAEZBA010000200.1 GCA_023430245.1 Pseudomonadota bacterium | reverse complement strand
CATTACGGCTTCGACCCGGTGGAGACCCCCGCGATCGAATATACCGACGCGCTCGGCAAGTTCCTGCCCGACCAGGACCGCCCGAACGAGGGCGTGTTCTCGTTCCAGGACGACGACGAACAGTGGCTGAGCCTGCGCTATGACCTGACCGCGCCGCTGGCGCGTTATGTCGCGGAGAATTTCGACGCGCTGCCCAAGCCCTATCGCAGCTATCGCGAGGGCTGGGTGTTCCGCAACGAGAAGCCGGGGCCGGGCCGCTATCGGCAATTCATGCAGTTCGATGCCGATACGGTGGGCTCGGCGTCGATGGCGGCTGACGCTGAGATCTGCATGATGGCGGCGGATACGATGGAAGCGCTCGGCATTCCCCGCGGCAGCTATGTGGTGAAGGTGAATAACCGCAAGGTGCTGGATGGGGTGATGGATGCGGCGAACATCGCGAGCGAAAAGCGCCTGACTGTGCTGCGCGCCATCGACAAGGCTGACAAGTTCTCTCTGGACGAAGTGAAGAAACTTCTCGGGGCGGGCCGCAAGGATGAAAGCGGCGATTTCACAAAAGGCGCTGGCCTCGATGAGAAGCAGACCGAGATCGTCCTGAGCTTGCTGAAGGCGGACGGTGCGTCCGCGCAAATGGCGCAGCTCAATGAGACAGGCAAAGCCGGGTTCGACGAACTCGATCAAATTCGTGAGCTCGTACAAGCCGCTGACTACAATGAAGACCGCATCCGCATCGATCCCTCCGTCGTGCGCGGCCTGGAATATTACACCGGCCCGGTCTACGAGGTTGAACTCCTGATCGAAACCAAGGACGAAAAAGGCCGCCCGGTGCGCTTCGGCTCGGTCGGCGGCGGCGGGCGCTATGACGGACTCGTGTCGCGCTTCCGTGGCGAACCTGTGCCGGCGACCGGATTCTCGATCGGCGTGTCGCGGCTCGCAGCCGCTCTCGCGCTCGTGAACAAGGGTGATGCACAGCAAAGTTTCGGCCCCGTTGTCGTCACGGTTTTCGACCAGGATCGAATCGCAGATTATCAGCGCATGGTGGCGGAGCTTCGCGCAGCGGGCATCCGCGCCGAAATGTATCTCGGTTCGGGAAAGTTCAATCCGCAGATGAAATATGCCGACAAGCGCAACGCGCCCTGCGTCATCATTCAGGGCTCGGATGAAAAAAACGACGCGGCAGGCGAACAGGTGGTTGTGAAGGATCTGATCCTCGGCGCCGAATTGTCGAAGCTGGAAAAGGGCCGCGAGGAACATCTGCAGAAGCAGGCCGAAGCGCAGCGCAAGGTGCCGCGCGACCAACTGGTCAAGACCGTGCAGGAAATCCTGGCGCGCCACGGCGTGAAGACGCGGGTGGCGTAGGCGCCGGCCATCCCCGCGCAGACGGGGACACAGACGTCACAAAATCAGCAGCTCATCCTGCTCCGGCACCAACGGAACCTGCTCGATGCGCCTGTTGATGTCGATCGGATGGCCGACCACCTGCTCGGCCACGTCGAAGGTGTCGGCGATCGAGCGGAAGGACACGAGCTTGCCGCCCCGGAAGCGCATGAAGTGCACACCCCGGAAGCAGATCGTGCGGCCGGTTTCGCGCTGGCGCGCGCGGACATGCCAGTAGGTGGCGACGCGCTCGCCCTGCACCGCCAAATGCTGAAACTCGAAGTCGTTGATCTGGAAGAAACACGGCATGATGCGCGTGATCACTTCGATCGTTTCGGCCTTGCCATGCCGGCGGCCGTAATAGTCGAACTGGTCCACTGGCCCCGTGATGAGCCATTCCACCTCATCGTCGAGAATTGCGTCGAGTAGATGCGCATCGCGGGTCACGTAGGCGCGGTAAAAATCGGCCAGCCAGGACGGGATGTCCTTGCCCTCCGCGGATGACGGCAATGCGATGGCGCTGATCGCTGACGTCATAATGCAATCACATCCTTCAATTCTGCGACGTGTGGATCGCGATAGGCGTCGATGCGATGACCGACCAGTTGCTCGGCCATATCCAGCGTGTCCGCCACGCCCCTCACCGACACCACCTTGCCGTCGCGGAACATCATGAACAACGCGGTCTGATAGGTCAGAATGCGGCCGGTATCCTTCTGCACGGATGTGATATTGTTGATCACCGCGGCCGTATCGCCATCGATCACGATCTCTTCCGGCTCGAAGCGCTTGACCGACAGCACCGAGGGCACGATCCGGCCGATATAGTCCGCAACCGCAGCCTTGCCGCGCCGGTAGCCGCAAAAGACGAGCAGATCGACCGGCCCCGACATGTGCCATTCCACATCGTCGGCCAGATATTGCGCGACACGCACGGGATCGCGCGAAGCCAGCGCCTCGTAGAAGGCCTGTACTGTGGCGCGGGACACTGGTTCACCCATAGCCGTCTCCAGACAACCACCCAAAGTGGAGCCAAAATCCTTATTTTTCGTGACCGCCCCGGTGCAGCTGCCCCCTCTCGCGCCGAGGTGCCCGACCGGATGTCACATCGGACCAGACAAGACGCGGGCCCGACAACTGCAGCGTGCCATGGAGTTCCTTATTCTTCGTGATACCGGAACATTTTCATTGATGGACTTCAAAAGGATTCGTTAAGCCTTGCCCTCGGCGCGCGCCGTTAAGCGCAGACGCGGACCATCGTCGAATCGTCAATCCATCCGTGCTAAAGGCCCGCGGCCATGACCAAACCATTGACCCCGGCCCTGTCCGACCCGCGCGCCGAGACCCTCGCCTCCGCCCGCAGCCTGCTCTCGACCTA
>JAEZBA010000154.1 GCA_023430245.1 Pseudomonadota bacterium | reverse complement strand
TGATGCGCCTTCAGCACGCAGCTTTTCGAAGAACTCTTCGGCGCTGAGCGGTGCTTTGCTGCTGGCGCCTTCCGCGGCCAGCTTCTCGAAGAATTTCTTGGCGTCGAAGCTGGTCGGGACCGACGCGCCCTCGAGCTGCAGGCGCTCGAAAAATTTCCTGCTGTCGAAGTTGCTCGTTTGAGCTGTGCCTATGCTGGAAGAGAGAGCGATCACTGCGCCGGCAATGAGAGATGACAGTTTCATCGAGGATTCCTTTCGGTTTGCGCCTCGGCACGAGGCTGGCTCGAAACCGCAGCATCGTATGAGGTACGTGAAGCACCAGGACCTGGCTGATCCGTTGGTAGCGCGCCTTCGCGTGCAATCCGAGTTAGGTCTCGCAAACAACTGCAAAGAGTAGTTTAGCGCGCTGCCAATCGACCGCCGAGCAGCGCTTAGACCGCAAGATCGGTGCTGCGTAGCAGCATTCGCACCGCGCGTTGTTAAAGCGCTTGCTAGGCTCATCGGGTTGAAACCTCCATGCGCCTTCGTTCGGAACCAATCTGGAAAAGGATGGCACGGCTCAGGCGACGACACCGCTCGCGCTAAGCGCTGCGCCGCCGCCGTCCTGGAATTTGCGCAAGCTCAACCTGAAGGAAATCTGTCATGGCTATCGTCACCACATCTGACGGCACCAATCTCTTCTATAAGGACTGGGGGCAGAAAGACGCGCAGCCAGTGATGTTTCACCATGGCTGGCCGCTGAGTTCTGACGATTGGGACAGCCAGATGTTGTTCTTCCTGTCTCAAGGCTATCGCGTGATTGCACATGACAGGCGCGGCCATGGCCGATCGGACCAGACCGACACGGGCAACGAAATGGACACCTACGCCGCAGATGTCGCGGCAATCGTGAAGGCGCTGGATCTTCATGATGTAACCCATATCGGCCATTCGACCGGCGGGGGCGAGGTCGCCCGCTACGCCGCCCGGGCCGAGCCTGGCCGCGTTGCCAAGGCGGTGCTGATCGGTGCTGTCCCGCCGGTGATGGTCAAGTCCGACAAGAACCCGGGCGGTATTCCGATGGAGGTCTTCGAAGGATTTCGCGAGGCACTTTCGCGGAATCGCGCAGAATTCTACAAGGGTATTCCGAATGGCCCGTTCTATGGCTTTAACCGCGAGGGCGCCGAAGTCAGCCAGGGCCTGATCGATAACTGGTGGCGTCAGGGCATGGCCGGCGGCGCCAAGGCTCACTACGATTGCATCAAAGCTTTTTCCGAAACCGATTTCAGCGATGATCTGAACGCGATCACGATGCCGGTCCTCTTCCTGCATGGCGAAGACGACCAGATCGTTCCTATCGAAAACTCCGCACACAAGGCAGTCAGGCTGGTCCGGGACGGAACGCTGAAGACCTATCCTGGACTTTCGCACGGCCTGTTCGCCACGCACCCCGAGGTGGTGAACCCCGATCTGCTGTGCTTCGTCCGCGCCTGACAAGGCGAGCCGCCCGCGTATCTACCGAACCATCCAGGAAGAATGCAATGAACTGTATTCTCATCACCGGCGCCTCTTCGCGCTTCGGCCGGACACCACCGCGAATTTCCTCGACCCGGGCAGGGAGGTCATCGCCACGATGCGCAATCCTTCCACCGAAGGTCGGCCGGCTTCGGACAACCTGCGCCTACTGCCTCTCGACGTCACCGACGCAGGGCAGCATCGCCGCCGCCATTGCGGAAGCGGGCCGGCTTGATAGGTTAGTGAACAACGCCGGTGTCGGTATGCTCAACGTGCTGGAAGGCGCCGAGATCTATCGCGTCCGCAAACTCTTCGAAACCGACTGCCCAGCAACCCTGACCCAACCCAAGGGCTGGGTCGACCCACCTCCACGCACGATTGCAGCCATCCCGTCCTCGGCCGTAGTGCTTAGTGCATGTCTGCAATCTTGAACGCACAGGCCGCAGCAACGCGCTCGCTCAACGGAGCGTTGATGCATCGGCTGGAGGGATGGTCTTGAAGCTTTATCTCGTCTCGCTCGGCGCGGGTGTGCTCGTCGGCGTCGTCTACGGCCTTCTCGACGTGCGCTCGCCTGCGCCGCCAGTAGTGGCGTTGCTCGGGCTGCTCGGGATCCTGATCGGCGAACAGCTTCTTCCGGTCGCCAAGCACATTATCAGCGGACATGGCGTCCCTACCGCAATTGATCGCGCCAACTGCCGTCGCCACGTTATGGGCACGCTTCCCTCGAACTCCGATGAGCGTGCCTGCGACGTCGAAAGTGGCGACCGCAAAATGACGTCCATCGCAATTCGCTATCAACCACGTGCCTCAGCAGGCTCAGCGCAAAACACGGAGCTAAAGATGTCGCATCTCACCGAAGTCCTCACACCCGAAAACAGCCAGCTCATCTTTATCGACCAGCAGCCGCAGATGGCATTCGGGGTTCAGTCGATCGATCGCCAGACCCTGAAGAACAACGTCGTCGGTCTCGCGAAAGCAGCCAAGACGTTCAACATTCCGACAGTCATCACCACGGTCGAAACGGAATCCTTTTCCGGGCACACATACCCGGAGCTACTCGCTGTATTCCCGGAAGCGCCGCTGCTCGAGCGGACGTCGATGAATTCGTGGGACGACCAAAAGGTCCGCGATGCGCTCGCCAAGGCGGGGCGCAAGAAGGTGGTCGTGTCGGGACTTTGGACGGAAGTCTGCAACACGACGTTCGCGCTTTCGGTCATGCACGATGCTGACTACCAGATCTACATGGTCGACGATGCTTCGGGTGGAACCTCCAAGGTCGCGCACGATTACGCCATGCAGCGAATGATCCAAGCGGGAGTCGTGCCGGTGACCTGGCTCCAGGTGCTGCTCGAGTGGCAACGCGATTGGGCACGGCGTGGCAGCTACGACGCTGTCATGAATATCGTGAAGGAGCATGGCGGCGCCTACGGAATGGGTGTCGATTACGCCTACACCATGGTTCACAAGGCGCCCGAGCGCGCCAAGCATGGCCCCTTGCTCGCTCCGATCGCGGCCACATAATCGCATCCCACATAT
>JAEZBA010000035.1 GCA_023430245.1 Pseudomonadota bacterium | reverse complement strand
GTCCGCAACTCGTTCGGATGCTGGCGGAAGAACTCCCCGACATCGACGCCGAGTCCGACCGACAGCTTGACGAGATTCTCGTAAGACAGAGTCGCCTGGCTGTTTAGAACCTTCGACAAGGTTGAGACCGGAATTCCGGTGCTTGCGCTGAGTTCTTTCAAGGTGAGACCGCGGCTGCGGCGAATTTCGGCGAGCCGCATGCCGAGCGTGCTGCCCGGGATGTCCTGACTGCCGTTCTCGCGGAAAATCTGCAATGGCGCGTGCATGCTGGAGCCTCAGGTCACCGCGGCGCGCACGCGAAACGAATCGCGCTCATACTCGCGATTATTCATGACCTCGCGCAAGTGCTGTACGGCGTCGACGATATCCTGGTACGATAGATAGATTGGCGCGATCCCAAGCCGGATACAATCGGGATTGCGGAAATCACCGACCACGCCGCGCGCCTTCAGCGCCTGCACGATGGCGTAGGCCTCCGGGTGGCGGTAGATCACGTGGTTGCCGCGCTCTTCGGCGTTTTCCGGTGTCCCAAGCTCAAGTCCGTGGCCGGCGCATTCGCGAGCGACCAGGTCGATCATCAACGAGGTCATATGCCGGCCTTTATCACGCAAGGCCTCAATTCCCGCTTCCAGCATCAGGCCGACGGATTCTTCCAGCACGGACAACGCCACCACCGGTGGCGTACCGGTCAACATGCGCCGGATGCCCGGAGCCGGCTGGTAGCGATGGTCGAAGGTGAAGGGCGTCGCATGCCCCATCCATCCGGTCAGAGGCTGTGTCATCTGTTCATGGTGGCGGCGCGCCGCGAACAGGAAGGCCGGAGCACCAGGCCCACCGTTTAGATATTTGTAGCCGCAGCCGACTGCGAAGTCGGCACGCGCCGCATTGAGCGCAACCGGAATGGCCCCCGCGCTGTGCGCCAGATCCCAGATCGCAAGCGCTCCCGCCTCCTGCGCCATCGCTGTGATGCCGGCCATATCCTCGATCCGGCATGACTTGTAGTCGACATGGGTGAAGCTCACCGCCGCAACATTGTCGTCGAGTGCTGCCGACAATCCGGATGGCTCTGCATAGCGCACCTCGCAGCCTTGCCCGGCGAAGGCAGCAAGCCCCTCCGCGATATAGACGTCGGTCGGGAAGTTGCCTTTGTTCGTCACAATGGTCCGGCGCCCCGGCCGCAGTGAGAGCGCGGCGGCGAGCACCTTGAACAGATTGGCCGAAGTCGAGTCGCAGGCGACCACTTCGTCCGCTTCGGCGCCAATCAGGGGTGCGATCTTCGTTGCGACCCTGTGCGGCAAATCGATCCATTGGTGGTCGTTCCAGCCGGAGATTGCCGAACCGCCCCATTCGTTTTCGACCACCTCGCGGGCGCGTCGCGCCGCCGCCATCGGCAGCAACCCAAGCGAATTGCCGTCCAGATAGATGACCCCGTCGGGAATGACGAACGCATCGCGAAACCGCCGCAGATGGTCGTTGCGGTCCATGTCCGCGACCATGGCGGGCGTGACGGCGGCCCGAGCAGACATGCCCAAATTCTCCGCTATTGCGATAATTTTCTATATAGAAAATATTTTCGGATCGGGCTAGTGTTAATTCCGGCGGACAGGACAACATGCTTGCACCGGACCCCTGCATGAAACGCGTCGGAATCATCGGTTTCGGATTCATCGGCGCCTCGCTTTACCGCGCGATCGAGACGCGGGAAGCCGCTGGTCTGGAGGTCGCTTTCGTCTTCAACCGGACAGCCGACAAGTTGGCCGGACTGCCCTCCGAAATCATTCTGGCCGACCTGTCGCGAGCAGCAGACCGCCGGCCCGACCTGATTGTCGAATGCGCCCATCCGGACATCAGCGTCGAATATGGTGCGTGCTTCCTCTCGCACAGCAATTACATGCCGCTATCGGTCACCGCACTGGCCGACGATTCAGTCCGCGACGCACTCGTTGCGGCTGCGGCCGCAAGCAACCGCCGGCTATTGTTGCCGCGCGGCGCGCTGGTCGGCATGGACAGCCTGTTCTCGTGGCGTCACATGTGGCGCGATGTCACCATCACCTTCCGCAAGCACCCGAAAAATCTCGATCTCAGCCGGACAGGCCGGACCGCCGACAGCATCGTCGACGAACTGGTGTTGTATGACGGGCCGGTCCGCGGCATCGCGAAAGATTATCCGCGCAACGTCAACACCATGGTCACATGCGCGCTCGCAACCACCGGGCTCGACCGCTGTCGCGCGCGGCTAATCGCCGATCCCCGCCTCGATCATGCGGTTGCGGAAGTGGAAGCATTCGGAACCGACGGCTCGTATCTACAGACGGTGAAGCGCCAGCCCGCCGTCGGTGTATCCGGAACGGAAATGTTTCAGTCCACCCTGCGGTCGGTGCAGAAGGCGACCGGAAACCTGCAGGCACTGGACTTCGCATGACACGCACCCTCCACTCAAGACACCCCTCAACCCGGCCGGCCTGGAGTAAACCAATGCGCAAGACCCTTACGATCGCCGCCATCTTCGGCGTTGCCATGTTGGCCACGACCAGCGCATTCGCGCAAACCAAAAAAGTCGCCATCGCCAATTTCGGCCCGCATGGCTCCCTCGAACAGGTCATTGCCGGCTTCAAGCAGGCGCTCGCCGACAAGGGCTATGTCGACGGCAAGAACGTCACCTACGACTACAGCCATTGTAATTTCGATCCTTCGCTGGTGCCGCAGGTCCTGAGCAAGCTCGAAGCCGGCAAGCCGGATCTGATGGTGACGATCACGACGCCGATGACTCAGGCCGCGGTCAAGATCGTGCGCGATCAGTCGATCCCGATCGTGTTCGCGCCCGTGACCGATCCTGTCGCGGCCGGACTTGTTCCGGACTGGCAGCATGGATCGGCTCGTTTTGTCGGCGCCTCCAACATGCAGTCGGTCGAAGCCGTGCTGGACTTCGCGCGCAAGCTGCTCGGTAACGTCAAGTCGTTCGGCATGCTCTACAATCCGGGCGATGCCAACGACGTCGCCAACAAGAATCTGGCCGAGAGCGCAGCCAAGGCGGCGGGTGTTGAGTTCAAGGCCATCGCCGTCGACGCGGTCGGCGATATCGGACAGCGGGCCGCCGCGCTTCAGGGCGTAGACTTCATCTATGCGATCCCCTCCAGCCTGCTGATGCCTGCCCTGCCGGCCATCGCATCGACTGCGGACCGGATGAATATCCCGGTCATCTCCTCCTCCCCGCAGGGCGCGCAGGATCATGTCGTGCTGGCCGCGATGTCGGTGTCCTGGAGCAAGGTCGGCTATCAGGCCGGACTGCGCGCGGCCGATATTCTCGGAGGCAAGAAGCCTTCGGAACTGACCAACTACAAGCCGGCCGCAGAGGATCACACCGCGGTCATCAGCGGCCGCCGGCTGAAACAGACAGGCAAGCCGCTCCCGGCTGCCCTCGCCGACTGCAAATGCGTCGTTGAATGACTGACATGCAGCCCATCGGCCACTCGATGCTCGCGCTCGATGGGCTGCGCAAGACGTTCCACCAGGGCACGCCCGACCGGCGTGCGGCGCTCGACGGGGTATCGCTGACATTGCGGCCGGGAGACTTTGCCGTGGTTATCGGCGGCAATGGGGCGGGCAAATCGACGCTCCTCAATGCTATTGCCGGCGAGGTGCTTCCGGATTCCGGGACGGTGCACGTCGACGGCAACGACGTCACCGCCAAACCGACACATGCGCGCGCGGCCTGGATTGCGCGCGTATTTCAGGATCCGCTTGCCGGCACCGCCGGCACATTGACGGTGGCGGAGAACCTGTCGATTGCGGAACGGCGCGGCAAGCGCAGCGGGCTGCGCTGGGGACTAAGCGCCGCAAGCCGTAAGCGATATCAGGACCGGGTTGCCGCTCTGGGCCTCGGACTGGAGAACCGGCTCGACCAGAAGGTGGGGTCGCTCTCCGGGGGGCAGCGGCAATCGCTGGCGCTTGCGATGGCCGTGCTCACATCACCGAAACTCCTGCTGCTGGACGAGCATTGCGCCGCGCTCGATCCGAAGACCGCGGATCTGGTGATGCAGGAAACCGTAAGGGCCGTGAGCGGTGAGAAGCTCACAGCGTTGATGGTAACCCATAACATGCAGCACGCGATCGAATTCGGAAACCGGCTGATCATGATGATGTCGGGACGCATCGTTTATCAGGCCGAAGGGGCCGAGAAAGCCGCGTTGACCATCGATCATTTGATCAAGCGATTTCACATCACAAGCGACCGCATGGTGTTGGGCTGACGCGATGGCGATTTTGCAGGCCTATTACAATCTGATCCCGGTCACGCTGCTGCAAGGCGTCATCTATGCTTTCGTGGCGCTGGGGATCATGATCCCGTTCCGGCTGCTGTCGTTTCCCGATCTCACCGCGGAAGGCTCGTTCCCGCTCGGCGCCAGCGTTACCGCAGCAATCCTGGCTGCGGGCGCAGACCCGGTATCCGCAACGGCGATGGCGATTGCCGCGGGCTTTGCCGCGGGTGCAACCACCGCGCTGATTCATCGCATTTTCCGGCTCAATACGCTCCTGTGCGGCATCCTTGTCGTGACCATGCTCTACAGCATCGACATCCGCATCATGGGCAAGCCCAACATTCCGCTGTTCACCTATGACGACCTGTTCTCGATTTCCCTGGGAGGATGGTCGCGTTCGCTCGGGGCACGCATTGCGTTCGTCGGCGCTATCGCCATCATCTGCACGGCCGCACTGTATTGCTTCCTGAAGACGGAGATGGGGCTTGCCTTGCGTGCAGTCGGCGCCTCGCAAAGCATGGCCCGGGCGCAGGGCCTGTCGATCTCTTACTACGTGGTGCTCGGCATCGGTATTGCCGGCGCGTTGAGTGCGCTCGGCGGCTCGATCCTGGCGCAGAACCAGAGCTTTGCCGACGTGAATATGGGCTTCGGCGTCTTGGTCAACGGCCTCGCATCGCTCATTGTCGGCGAACAGTTGATCGGCCGCCAGACGCTCGCGCGCCAGCTCGCCGCACCGCTGGTCGGGGCCATCGCCTATTATCAGGTGGTCAGTTTTGCACTGGCTCTCGGCATGCAACCGTCAGACCTCAAGCTTCTCACCGGCCTCTTCGTGCTTGCCCTGCTCGGGCTGCCGCTGCTGAAGGGCCGCGCAGCGCGAACCGACGCGCTTGCGTGAGAGATCACGCTATTCGAGATAGATTTCATATATTCGGATACCGCTGGCCTGCTCCATCCGACCGGAAGAGTCCGCGCAGCACGCGATGGAAGCGCCAAGTCGCAGGGAACTTTATCGGCTTGGTTAATATTCAAGATTGAAACGCGGGCGCGTGCTCGCTCACCGCAACAACTTAACTCTATGCAATAGCAGGAAAAAAAATTTGCAACGCGTTCCCGTGATTTAATTTCCTGTGCCCGCACATCACCTATCCGCGTCCGAACGTAAATTTACTTGGCGAACAGGATAGGTTAACAATTCCTTACCTCAAATGCGGTGGGGCTGTATCCAATGGCGTACCTTTCTGTTGCGTCGCCGGCACTTAGCCGGCGTGAACGAACTCGTTCGGGTCGACTGCGGCATCTCCTGAGCGCACGTGATCTCACCCTCGACGACATCGACGATTTCTGCCAGGCCGCGGACGATTTCGAATCCGGCCTGGCACCGCGTCAGCAATTGTTCGGCCGTACCGTCGCGTTGCTGTTCTTCCAATCCAGCACCCGCACGCGGCTTGGCTTCGAATCCGCTTCGGTCGCGCTCGGGGCCCATTGCATCGGCATGGAGGACATGTCGGCCTCTCGGACCAATGCGAGCATAGGAGAGACGATCGAGGATTGCGCCGCCGTCGTATCGCGACTGGCTGACGCCATTGTGGTTCGACACCACGAATGCTCCGCCGCCGCGCGTATGGCGGCCACGTCAATCGTGCCAGTCATCAATGCAGGCGACGGCTGGAACGAGCATCCCAGTCAGGCGCTGATCGACATCCACGCGATGCGGCGCGGCCTCGGTACTCTTCGCGGCAAGAGCATCGCCTTCGGCGGCGATCCGCGCGGACGCGTGGTGCGCTCGCTGATCCAGTTGCTGCGCTTCGAGGCGCCGCGCGAAATCTTGTTCTGCCCGCCCCCGCATTACGAAGTGCCGGAAGACCTCATACAGGCGCTGTCGGACCATCAGATACGACTGCGCATCATTGCGGACATCGATATTGCCTTGGTGGAATGCGACGCTGTGATGATGGCTCCCTACGATATGTCCGCAATCGGAGAGCCGCCGGCGTCCGACTACGTGTCGCCTCACTTCACGCCGAAGCATTTTGCAATCACTGCGGAAAAGATCGAGCGGCTGAACTCCAAAGCCCTGCTCTATCATCCGCTTCCACGGTTCGACGAAATCGATCCGTCCTGCGATTCCCTGCCGAACGCCATGTATTTCGAACAGGTTCGCCTCTCGAAATTCATGCGGATGGCGGTGCTGGAGCGGCTGCTGAACGCCAATTAGCGAATTGCAACGGGATTGATCGCCGGGTTACGAGGCCACCTTGCGGCGTTGCTGCGCCTTCGGGTCAGTTTTCTTGGCCAGCAACTTGATCGACGCCGGGAAGATCGGATTGTTGATCAGATTGCGTAACTGTCTGGCCGGTATCGGCTTGCTGAACAGGTAGCCCTGGATCGCGTTGATCCCGAAGCTGCGCAGGCGCTCAAGCTGCACCTCGGTCTCGACGCCCTCGGCGACGCATTCCATGCGGAGATCGCGGGCAATTTGCGCCGTTCCGTTGACGATCGCCGAGGTGCGCGGCGACTCGTCGACCTTCTGCGAGAACTTCCTGTCGATCTTGATCTTGGAAAACGGGAAATCGTTCAAATAGGCGAGCGAAGCATAGCCGGTTCCGAAATCGTCGAGCGATATGCCCACGTTCATCCGGCGCAGCTCTTCCAGAATGCCAAGTGTCGCCGCGTTGTCATCAATAAAGACGGACTCTGTGATCTCGAGATCCAGGCGGTTCGCCGCAAGGCCGGATTCTGCAAGCGCGGCGCTCACCCGGTCGACAATCTCACGGCCATGCCTGAATTGAACAGGCGACAGATTCACCGCAACCTTGACGTCCGGGTTCCATTGGGTCGCCTCCAGACAGGCCTTGGATAGCACCCAGGATCCAATCGAAACAATCAACCCGGTCGCCTCGGCGATTGGAATGAAAACGTCCGGTGCGACCGGCCCAAGTTCGGGATGATTCCAGCGAAGCAGCGCCTCACAACAAATCGCGCGGCCGGACCTCGGATCGACAATCGGCTGATACACCACGTCGAGCTCTCCGCGGCTGAGCGCGCGCTGAAGGTCCTGCTCTAGCGCCACCCGGCTCTCGTACTCGCGCGACAGCTCCGCAGTGTATTCGACAATCTGGCTGCGCCCGCGCTTCTTGGCCTCATAGAGCGCCAAGTCGGCATTCCGAAGCAGCACGTCCATCGTAGTTTCGCGTTGCGCCAGAGCGCAACCGATACTGGCGCCGCAGATACTACGGGTCATTTCGATCCGGAACGGATCGGAGAATCTCGCCAGGATTGCTCGGGCGACCGCCGCCATTTCAAGCGCGCGTTGCCCCACCAGCATGACGAGGAATTCGTCACCGCCGACACGCGACACTTCATCGCCGGGCATCAACGCGGAGCGAATACGATCCGCCGCCTCCTTGAGGACGGCATCGCCCACCGGATGACCGAGTGTGTCGTTGATGTCTTTGAATCGGTCGAGATCGATTGCGATCAGGGCGATTTCGTCTCTGACCGGCGCCGAGAAGCTTGCTTCGAGCGAACCGAGAAACGCAGAACGGTTCCACAGTCCCGTCAGCGAGTCGCGCTGTGCAAGTGTTTCGATCCGGCGAAATGCCTGATGACGCGACACCAGATTGTCGTACACGCTCCGGCAGATGATGATCGTGCCGACATAGAGCGCACCGATAAAAGTCGCGAGAACCAGGTGAGCGACGTCGGCGCGCAGAATCAGCGCCAGCGTGAACGGCAGGCATGTGAAGCTGACCTGACCGATGGTAATCAGTGGCCGGCTAGCATTGCGTGACGACACCCCTGCAATGTAGCCGATCACGCAGCAGCCGACGAGAATCTCAACGTCGGTCCCGGCATGGAACGTCACCGCATAGGCGCCGGCAATCCCGACCAGTCCAGAAAACGCCCAGGCGCCGATCAGCGCGATCAATTCCCAGCGCTTCAAGGCAGCGATGTCATTCGGATCGTGCTCGATGCGATGGTACAAGCCTGCAGCCAGGGCGCGCGCGACACCGATCAATAGAAAACCAGCGGCGATGAACCCAAACACCGCGTCGCCGCTGAGCAGTCCGGCAATGGCCGTCACGGCTGTCGCCGCGGCAGTGGCTACGAACAAAGGCTTCGCCGTACTCGTCGCGCCATACAACGCGCGGACAAGCTCGAAGTGCAGCACCGGGTCGGGGACCGAACCATTCAGGCGGTCCACGAAGCGCGATATGGCGGCCGCAAGCCTCATTAAAGGTCCTGGTCGGGCCGTTATGCCCCTGTCATCACGGCACTATTCGTTGAATTTGTTAAGGAATAGCCCTTTCAGAGCAGTAAAGACCGCATTCGCGGCGCACCATTCGGCTTCAGTTCCCTGACTCGGGAAACAGATGGTTATCGCCCGAACGGGGAGGTTGCAGTACACCTCCGGCTCGCGCCTCAATCGTTGGAACGCGGCACCAGCTCTTGGTTAATCACATGGTTGCACTGGGTGAGACGGCATCGACCTCCCGTCCGGGAGGTCGTCGTTCTTTATTTCGGCGCCAGCCGTTTCGCGAATACGAGAGCGACCAGACTAATTGCAGCCGCGAGGATCAGATAGAAAGCCGGCGCCAGCTTGTTGCCCGTCACCGCAATGATCCACGTATTGAACAAGGGTGCCAAGCCTCCGAATATCGCGACCGCGAATGCATAGCTGATCGACAAACCGGTCGTCCTCATTCGCGCCGGAAAAAGCTCGGCCATCAAAGCGCCAAGCGGTCCCATATAGGCTGCAATCAGAACGCCAATGATCGCCTGAACGATCAGCAGTGTCTGCAAGGTGGGAGCAGCGGCAAGCCAGGCAAACAGAGGATAGAACACGACCAGCATCGCAGCCGCGGACGCGAACATGATCGGCCGGCGACCGAAACTGTCGGACATCGCTCCAAAGACCGGGATCAGCACGAGCTGGATAACACCCACCAGCAATCCGCCGAGAAAGCCGACTGACGTCGTCAGCCCGAATTGCCGTGTCGCGTAGGTCGGCATGAACAACACGACAGTGTACATGGACACCGTGCAGAGCGCGACGACCCCAAGCGAAACCACAAGCCGTTTCTTGCCGTCGGATAACGCCTCCTTCAGCGGCGAAGCGCTGGGCTGCATCGTCTTGAATTCCATCGTCTCATCGACATGGCGCCTGATGTACCAGGCAACCGGCCCAATCAGCAGGCCGATGATAAACGGAATTCGCCAGCCCCAGCTTTCAAGCTGCGCGGTCGTCAGGGTCGAGGTCAGGGCCACGCCGATCGAGGTAGCAAAGACGGCGGTGAGCCCTTGGCTCGCAAATTGCCAGCTCGCAAAAAACCCGCGTTTCTTCGGATCCTGTTCGGCAAGAAAAGCGGTCGCGCTTCCGAATTCGCCACCGGCGGAAAAACCCTGAATCAACCGTGCGATTACAATAAGAAACGGCGCCAGCAGCCCGGCAGTCGCATAGGTTGGCGCCGCTGCAATAATTGCGGTACCAACCATCATCATCAGAATTGTCAGCGAGAAGGCGGCCTTGCGTCCATGGCGATCTGCATAATTGCCCATGACGATCGCGCCGAGCGGCCGCATAAAGAAAGGCACACCAAACGCTGCCAACGCAAACATGAGCGATACGGTCTCGTCGCCTGCGGGAAAAAACAGCTTCGCCATCAGAACGGCGAAGAAGCCGTAGATGATGAAATCGAACCACTCGAGGGCGTTGCCAATCGAGGCGGCGGCCACCGCTCGCACGCGGCGCACATCGCCGTTCGGTTTGGTCATTGTGGCCGCCGTCATGCGCAACCCCTCCGTGTGCCCCAAATGCAGAACGTTGCGACAGCAATTCATAAGCGAGTCGGCGCCCTTACGCCGCTACATTGCACCAGACCTATCCAAAGAATCGCTAATCGCAGCAGGAATCACGGCCCACGAATTTTGTCGGCCCGGTAACCCATCCCCTCGATTTTGACTAAGCGTCAAAGTTAGGGGAGACATTGTGTGTCCAGCAGAGGTTGAAGACGTCATGCAATCGTTTACGTACAATGCTCTCCCGTCGCGCGTCATTTTCGGCACGGGGACCATTTCGAAACTGAAGTCCGAGGTCGAGCGCGCAGGCTGCCGCCGGGCATTGTTGCTCAGCACACCCGAACAGGCGGAAAGCCTCCATCAGATTGCGCAATCGCTCGGACCACTCGCCGCCGGCACGTTCACCCAGGCAGCGATGCATACGCCAACGGACGTGACCGAACGCGCACTGCAGCAGGTATCGGAGTGCGGCGCAGATTGCACCATATCGTTTGGCGGCGGATCCTCGACCGGCCTCGGCAAAGCGATCGCGCTTCGCACCGACCTCACCCAGATTGCCGTGCCGACGACCTATGCCGGGTCGGAGGTCACACCAATAATCGGGG
>JAEZBA010000019.1 GCA_023430245.1 Pseudomonadota bacterium | reverse complement strand
ATGTAGAACACGAAATAGGCGAAGAACAGCATGAAGCAGACCATGCCAAAGCCGTCCTTGATGGTCGCGTAAGGCGTGAACGGCACAGTATCCTTGTCGCCCTTGGGTTCGACGCCGGTCGGATTGTTCTGGCCGACCACATGCAGCGCCCAGACGTGAAGCACGACCACGCCGGCGATCACGAAGGGCAGCAGGTAATGCAGCGAGAAGAAGCGCTGCAGCGTCGGAATGCCGACCGAATAACCGCCCCACAGCCAGGTCGTGATGGTCTCGCCAACCAGCGGAATCGCGGAGAAGAAGTTGGTGATGACGGTCGCATCCCAGAAGCTCATCTGGCCCCAGGGCAACGTGTAGCCGAGGAAGCCAGTCGCCATCATCAACAGGTAGATGATGACGCCGAGGATCCAGAGCACCTCGCGCGGCGCCTTGTAGGAGCCGTAATACATGCCGCGGAACATATGGATGTAGACCGCGATGAAGAACATCGAGGCGCCGTTCTGGTGCAGGTAGCGCAGCAGCCAACCGTAATTCACGTCGCGCATGATGTGCTCGACGGAATTGAACGCCAGCGACTCATGCGGCGTGTAATGCATCACCAGCACGATGCCGGTGACGATCTGCACCGCCAGCATGAACGACAGGATGCCGCCGAACGTCCACCAGTAATTGAGGTTACGCGGCGTCGGATACGCAATGAACGAGGAATGGACCAGACCCGCGATCGGTAGCCGCGCTTCCATCCACATCATGAATGCGTTTTGCGGCTGATAGGTCGAATGTCCGCTCATCGGAGAAGCCTTCTGGGAGAAACGTCAGGTCTATCGTGTTGGCGTCAGCCAATCCTGATCCTGGTGTCGGTGAGGAATTCATACGGCGGAAGCGCGAGATTGGTCGGTGCCGGACCTGAGCGGATACGGCCCGATGTATCGTAGACCGAGCCGTGGCAGGGGCAGAAATAGCCATTGTACTCGCCGGAATGCGCGATTGGAATGCAGCCGAGATGGGTGCAGATCCCGATCAGGACCTGGAAATTGGCGTGCCCCGCCTTAACCCGTGCCGAGTCGGGTTGCGGGTCCGGCAGGCTCCGCAGATTGACGTCCTCGGCTTCCTTGATTTCCTTCGGCGTGCGGTGATTCACGAAAATCGGCTTGCCGCGCCAGAACACCTTGATCACCTGGCCTTCGGCAACCGGCGTCAGATCCACTTCCACCGGGGCGCCGGCGGCGATCGTGGAGGCGTCGGGATTCATCTGATAAATCAGCGGCCATGCCGCGAAGGCGGCGCCGACGGCGGCGACCGACCCGGTCGCCACGTAAAGGAAGTCGCGGCGCGTATGGGCCGCCGATGATGCAGTTGATGCCACGGTGAAAGTCCCTCTTCCGTCGTGCCGGGAGCCTGCGCGTGCTGCAAACCATCGAGGGCCCTGCCGCTTCGTCCGACCCTCGGGTGGCGAGCAAACCGGCCACGTCCGACCCGTGGAAAGGCCATCGGTGGCGATCCGGCGGCGTGTTATTGGCACCCTTACCGGGGGAGTGCAAGTGTGCCATTGCAACTCTGATAAAGAGTCGCACAAGTCCTTAGCCGAACGTCGTATTTCGGTGCGCCGGAGGACGGATTTTTGATCTGTATCAATGCCCCTGCCATCGCGCTCTACGAGCCGGACATCCCGCAGAATACGGGGACGATTCTCCGGCTCTGCGCCTGCCTCGGAATCACGGCCCATCTGATCGAGCCGGCCGGCTTCCCGGTCACCGATCGGGCCTTCCGGCGGGCGGGGATGGATTATCTCGATCGGGTGACCATCGAAAGGCATGCCTCGTGGGCTGCATTCGACGCATGGCGGCGGGACAACGGGCTCCGGCTCACCCTGTTCACGACACGCGGGGCCGGCAGCTACCTCGACCATGATTACCGGCCGCCGCAGGTGCTGTTGTTCGGGCGGGAATCGGCCGGCGTCCCCGACCCAGTGGCCCAGGCGGCAGACGCGCGGCTCGTAATCCCGATGCGGGCAGACTTGCGCTCGCTGAATGTGGCGATGACCGTGGCGATGGCTGCAGGCGAGATGCTCCGGCAGCGAAAACTGACCCCGTAGCGGCTCCTGCACGGCCATGAACGCTGGCAGACGGGTTCCAGCACCCTAAGTCCTTCCAAACTCCGAACAAGTACCCGCGACGGGCGTTACATTGGACAGTCGTCCAGCCACTCTGTCCCGAACTACGCCATGCCGTTCAATCCCGACTACACCAGCAACGAGCCGCAACGCGCCGACATTGACGACCTCGCCGGTCCTGCGGTGCTCGAATTCGGGAGTGCCTATTGCGGGCATTGCCGCCGCGCCGCTCCCCTCATTCAGCAGGCCTTCGACGGGCATGCGGACGTGCGCCACATCAAGATCGAGGACGGCAGCGGGCGCCCGCTCGGGCGCTCGTTCCGGGTGAAGCTATGGCCGACACTCGTCTTCCTCAAAGACGGCCGAGAGGTCGGCCGGCTGGTCAGACCCGCCGACGGCCGCGAGGTCGCCGCGGCGATAGAGAAAATCGCCGCCCGCGATCCGAACCCATCCGCATAGCGTGTCCTTCGGTCTCGCAACTTTTCTGGGTCTGGCAGCAGCGGCTTTGACGACCATCGCGAACGTGCCGCAGGTCTGGAAGGCATGGCGAACCGGGGAAACCCGGGATTTGTCTCTGGCGATGACGCTTATTCTGGCGGCCGGGCTCGGATTGTGGGTGGTCTATGGCGTCCTGCAATCCGACCCGGTCATCGTCGTCGCCAACGCCATCGCCATGTTGCTCGCGCTGACCCTCGCCGGTCTGAAGCTGCGCCACGGATGACCCCGGACGCAGATTTCAGGACATTTTTTGCGGCGCCATCGCGGCTGGTCTTGTATAGGGTTCCGCGGTCCAGCAACCGGATCGCAGGGAGGGGTGATGTACGATCTTACGCTGACACGGCGCGGCGTGATGCTGGGGATGCTGGCCACGCCACTCGCCGGAGCATTCCCGCGCGCTATCGCGCAGGACGCGCCCGACCTGTCGAAACTGAAACCCGGACAGTTCATCTGGACGCCCGAGCGCGCGCCAACCGGGCCGGTCGTGGTTCTGGTCTCGATCCCCGACCAACGGGTAGCGGTCTATCGTAATGGCAGTCTGATCGGCGCCTCGACCTGCTCGACCGGCAAGCCCGGACATTCGACCCCGGCCGGCGTGTTTGTGATCCTGCAGAAAGACAAGAACCACCATTCGTCGACCTACAACAACGCTCCGATGCCCTATATGGAGCGCCTGACCTGGCAGGGCGTGGCGCTGCATGCTGGCAATCTGCCGGGCTATCCGGCAAGCCATGGCTGCATCCGGCTGCCGCTGGAATTCGCCAAGCTGCTGTTCGGAGTCACCACCCTGGGTACACCCGTGGTGGTCGCCGATGGCCCAACCGCGACCGCCGATATCCGCCATCCGGGGCTGCTGATCTCCGGCCATCTGGAGGAGATGGCACGCTCCGCCGTGCAGCAGACCACGGCCAAACAGCATCATCCGGAAACCGCGACCACGCAGACTCACGACGCCGCCGCCTTCGTCATTTCGACCCCCGACCGAAAGCTGATGGCGTTTGTCAACGGCAAGGAAGTCTTCACAGCGCCCGTGACCCTGAAGGCACCGGAAGCATCCTACGGCAATCACGCGTTCACCCTGACAGGCCCGGATTCGGATCCGCGCCACATGAAGTGGATGGCGATCGGTCTGGACGCGGCGCATGCGGGCGACTCCGACCAGATCGTGGCTTCGACCCTGAACCAGGTCGACCTGCCGCCGGATGCGGCCAAGCGCGTACTCGCGCTGATGCATCCAGGCTCAACCATGGTCATCACCAACAGTCCCGCAACCGCCGCGAATCGCACGGATCCGGGCTTCACGATCATCACTCATGACGACGCCTGACCCCGCACGATTGGACCGGGCCGCAGTCACCGGCGCCCTCCCGCCGCTGGAGGCCGATCCGGCGCTGGTCGAGGCCCGTAAGGCGAAAGCGCGCGGTTGGTTCGAATCGCTGCGCGATCAGATCTGCGCCGCGTTCGAGCAGCTCGAGGACGATCTGCCAGCCGGACAGCCGCAATCCGGCATGACGCCCGGGCGCTTCGTCCGCACGCCCTGGAACCGCACCGATCACACTGGTTCGCCCGGTGGCGGCGGCGTCATGTCGATGATGAAAGGTCGCGTATTCGAGAAGGTCGGCGTGCATTGCTCGACCGTGTTCGGCGAATTCGCCCCCGAATTCCGCAAGGAAATTCCAGGCGCCGATAGCGACCCGCGGTTCTGGGCCTCCGGCATTTCACTGATCGCGCATCCGTGGAATCCGAATGTCCCTGCCGTGCACATGAACACGCGCTTTGTTGTGACCACGAAATCGTGGTTCGGCGGCGGCGCCGATCTGACGCCGGTGCTGGACACGCGCCGCAATCAGCAGGATCCTGACACGCTGGCCTTTCATGCAGCGATGCAAAAGCCCTGCGATGCGCATGCGGCCATTGCGCCCTATGCGAAATACAAGGCCTGGTGCGACGAGTATTTCTTCCTCAAACACCGCAACGAGCCCCGCGGCATCGGTGGCATTTTCTACGACTGGCACAATAGTGGCGACTGGGATGCGGACTTCGCCTTCACCCAGGATGTCGGTCGCGCCTTCCTTGAGGTCTATCCGCGGCTTGTGCGTGGGAATTTTGCCAAGTCCTATGGCGAGGCCGAGCGCGAGGAGCAGTTGGTGCGGCGCGGCCGCTATGTCGAATACAATCTGCTCTACGACCGCGGCACGATCTTCGGATTGAAGACCGGCGGCAATGTCGAATCGATCCTGTCGTCGCTGCCGCCGGTCGTGAAATGGCCTTGAACGACGACGGCATGAATTGCTCTGAAGTCAGCGCACGGCCTTGAGGTCAGCCGGCGAGATCAGCACGCCGAAATGCTCACACCAGATCACGACGCTCGGATATTTTCCGGGGTCGAGGCCCGCCGGAATCGCGTAGCGCTGGCTGCCCTTGAACGAGCGTAGCCGGCCCAGATCGACAAACATCGATGTCGTCACCTGCTCTGCCTTCCGCACATTGGCGGCAGGGACGAGATAGACGTGATATTTCGGTCCAGGTCCGACTTCGAAATCGGGCTCGAGAAAAACAGCGCTGTCGTAGACGCTCACCTTCCCCCGTCCCCAGTGAATCGGATCGGAGGGGTTGGCGTGGATAAACGCTCCGTTAGCCACAATTGCAGTTCGATCCGTCTCAAGAAGCGTCTCGGCGGCCGGCGGCGGTGGAAAAACATACGGGAACAGGAAGAAGCCAAGCGCAACACCCGCGCCGGTGCCAAGCAAACCGCCGACCACAAAAAGCAGCAAACCGAGCCAAAAACCGCGCATTTTAGGCTCCTTTGAAGGTGTTTTCGCCGAGTTCCCGAAGGGAACCGCTAAGTCACTGAAGTTCCGGCCTTTTTCCCGGTATGGTTATACATTCGTTATTTGTGACATCTACGACTCACTGGTCGGCGATCGTGCGTCGCGGCCCGATTATGGCAGATTTTTAGACACTTCTGCCGTAATTGGCTCGTACACGCGTTGCGGGACGGCACACTTGGTACGTCTTCGTGACACACACACCCAAGAAGGAAATGGGGGAGCTCATGCGTAACTTCACTATCGCCGCGATCGCGGCCACCGGCATCGCGCTCGGTGCGGTACAGTCGGCCTCCGCAGCCGACATCGCCCGTCCGGTCTACAAGGCAGCACCGGTCGTCATGGCCTACAACTGGAGCGGCTTCTATATCGGCGGCAACGTCGGCTACGGCTGGGGTAACGCCGACTTCGACAATCTCGCCGGTCTGTCCTGGAACCAGGACGGCTTCTTCGGCGGCGGTCAGATCGGCTGGAACTGGCAGGCTCCCGGCTCGAACTGGGTCTGGGGTGTCGAGGTCGACTCGCAGTGGGCCAACATGAAGGACAGCGCCACGTTCGTCGGTGGCGGTGTGACTTCTAACGTTTACTCCGAGCTGACCTACTTCGGCACCGCACGCGGCCGCATCGGCTATGCTTGGGATCGTGCGATGTTCTACGCCACCGGTGGTGTGGCATGGGGCACGAACGAAGTCGGCGCAAGCATCGCCGCTCCGGGCTTCTTCGCCGCTGCATCGGCCTCCGACACTCACGTCGGCTGGACCGTCGGCGCCGGTCTCGAATGGGCGCTGCTCGACAACTGGTCGGCCAAGGTTGAGTATCTGTATCTCGACCTCGGCAACGTGAGCTACGCGGGTGGCCCGGCCGCTGGCGGCTTCAACGTCGACCTCGACGCACACACCGTGAAGGTCGGCCTGAACTACCGTTTCGGATACAGCAAGGCTCCGGTCGTCGCTCGCTATTGATCGGTTCCGAGCTCTCTCCAAACTCGAAAGCCCCGGCGCAAGCCGGGGCTTTTTTCATGTCCGGCTTCAGGATGCCCGATCGTCAGTGTCGATGATTTGCTACCGCATCAGCTGCTATTGCTGAAATCGCCTCAGAATCGGTCGGGAAATCGGCCGCGATCCAGGAGGCCTCCGCAGCGCGGAGAGCCGCACCGAGCGCCGGGCCCTTCGCAACACCGCGCGAGATCATCTCGGCAGCCCCGATCGGAAACGCCGGCGGCTGCCACCGGTCCGGCAACATCAGGATGTCGCGCCAGCGCGGATCACCCGGCTCATCCTGTGACCGGCTCCAGGCGAGCAGCACGCGGTCCGCAAATCCCGCCGGACCGAGCCGGTAGAGCAGCGCGCGGGCCGCCCGTGGCGTCAGGTCTGCCCCGACGCGCCACCACCCGTCCGCCATCACATGCAACCGATCCCGCTCCGCATTCGACAGGCGAAGCCGCTCGAACAAACGTTGCGCATCCTCTTCGACGAGCACCGCAAGCGCACCGATCCTGCATACCGCATCCGGTTTGACACCGGATGCAGCCTCGATTGCGATGATTTTCTCAAACGACCGCAGATACGGAACCCCGCCAAGAATGCTTACCATCAGGCCGGCATCGGCCATGACGCCGACTGCCTCGCCAGCGCGGCGCGTGACCAGCAGCTTCAGCAGTTCCATGCGCACGCGCTCGCGCGACAGCGACGCAAGACCGTCGCGTGCGGCGATACAGGCATGCAGCGCGGCCCGATCCGGTTCGCCTTCGCCATAGGCGGCGTGAAACCGGAAGAAGCGAAGGATGCGTAGATAATCCTCGGCGATGCGGGCCGCGGCATCGCCGATGAAACGAACGCGCCGGGCCTCCAGATCGTCAAGCCCGCCGACATAGTCGTGCACCGACCCGTCACGCGACGCCGACAGCGCGTTGATGGTGAAGTCGCGCCGCTCGGCATCGCGCCGCCAGTCGCGGCCGAACGCCACCTTCGCCTTGCGGCCATAGGTTTCGACATCTTCGCGCAAGGTCGTGACTTCGAACGGAATGCCTTCGCAGACGATGGTCACCGTACCGTGCTCGATGCCGGTCGGCACGGTCCGCAGATGCGCGGCCTGGGCGCGCCGTATGACCTCATCCGGGAGAGCGGTGGTGGCGATGTCGATTTCGCCGACCGGCTGACCGATCAGCGCATTGCGGACCGCGCCACCGACGACGCGCGCCTCTTCCCCATCGCGATCGAGAAGACCAAGAAGATAGGCCAGCGATCCCCCGGTCAGCCACGCGGCATCGCGAAGATGCGGCCGCTGGCCGCTCATTTGAAATGTCCGGGGATAAGCTTGCCGTCTTCCATACGCGGCGGGACATAGGTCGAACCCGCGGGCTGATAACCGATTTGCCCGAGCGTGACGAAACCTGCGATCACCAGGATCACCGCCGCCGCGGTGAGCCAACCGACCGTTTTCGCCGGCCAGGATTCGATCTTCAGGACGCCGGCACGCGTTCCGTAAAGAAACAGCGCATAGACCGCGAACGGCGTCAGGAACAGAAGGATTTGAGTCAGGATCGACCGGATCATGCGCCGTAGACCTTCTGCTGCAGGTTTCGAAAGATGCCCGCAGTCACGCCCCAGATATAGCGATCGCCGAACGGAATCGCGTAGTAGCTGCGCATCATGCCCTGCCATTCCCGGCTATGGGTCTGGTGGTTCGAAACTTCCATCATGAATGACAGCGGCACCTCGAAGGCATCCTCGACCTCGCCGGGATTGAGCGTCAGCGTGAAGCCCGGACGGACTCGCGCCACCACCGGCACGATCCGGTAGCCGAGCGTCGTCATATAGACGTCGAGATATCCGAGCGGTTCGACGGCACTCGGCGCGAGACCGACTTCCTCGTTTGCCTCGCGCAACGCGGCCGTCAGCGGGCTCGCATCGGTGGCGTCGATCTTTCCACCCGGAAACGCGATCTGGCCGGCATGCTGCTTCAGATGCGCAGTGCGCTGCGTCAGCAGCACCATTGGCTCGTCGCGCTCGATCACCGCGATCAGCACGGCGGCCGGCTTGATCGGCCGCACAGCGGCGATCGCTTTCACCACGGGATCGGCGTCGTGGTCGCCGCGCAGCGGCAGCGCATCGGGATCGGTGAGGCCTTCAGGCGGATCGAGCGTGAGAACGGCGCGTGCGCGATCGAAGAAATCGCTGCGCGGTATTGTCTCTGAGGCGGAATCCATCATTCGTTCAGCTCAAATCATCGAGTGCATCGGCGCGGGTCATCGGAAAGAACGCATCACCCGACGCCACCCCGAACATACGCTCGCCGTCAATGTCGCGCTCCTCGCCGAGTTCAACCAGATCGTAGAACAGCGCGCGGGTGACCTTGGCCCACAGATCGCGCCGCACGTGAACATAAGGCTTCAGTCCTCCCGACCCGTCCTCGCGCTCGAAGCGCAGCGCATGCGCAGCGTCGCACATGATCCAATCATCCACATTGGTCCGGAAATGCAAGCGCGGCCCCGACGCCGTGTCTTCACGCCGCATCTCCACGGCAAGGAACGGCGCATCCTCGACCACGATGCCGATCTTCTCGACCGGGGTGACCAGGAAATACTTGTCGTCTTCGCGTTTCAGCACCGAGGCGAACAGGCGCACCAGCGCTGCGCGCCCGATCGGCGTACCGAGGTAGAACCAGGTTCCGTCGGAGGCGATGCGGATGTCGAGATCGCCGCAAAAGGGCGGGTTCCAGAGATGAACCGGGGGGGCACCCTTGTCCCCAGTCTCCCGGACGGCTGCGGCGATACCGTCCAGCCCCAAGGTATTGTCCTGCCTTCGCTTTGCCATGGTTTGAACTGAGCCTGACCGAAGATACCCGATACCGGGGTATCAACGCGCAATAGTGATCGAGGCACCATAGCCTGACACCGGGAAAAATAGCGTAAGCTTGGCTGGTTTAAGCCTCGCCGCCCGCCGATTCGACAGTGTGTTTACGATCGGCCTGAAGCACCCCTTGGCGCAGTTGTTGCATCGGTTTCGATGGATATATGGCCCTTGACGGGCGCGGACGACAGAAGGAACGAAAACAATGCCGGCAGCCGGCGAAAGCATTGAAAAGCTGGAAGACATGATTGTCCGCGCGGCGGAATCGACCGCGAGCCATGCCCGGGCAGCGAAGGATGCGATCGGCTCCGTCATCTTCGGTCAGGAGCGCGTGATCGAACAAGCGCTGATCACGATTCTGTCAGGTGGTCACGGCCTCCTGGTCGGCGTGCCCGGTCTCGCCAAGACCAAACTGGTGGAGACCATGGGCATCGTGCTCGGCCTCGACGCGCGCCGGATCCAGTTCACGCCCGACCTGATGCC
>JAEZBA010000667.1 GCA_023430245.1 Pseudomonadota bacterium | reverse complement strand
CCCCTGGCCGGGGGGTGGGGGGGCGCCTCGGGGGTGCGCGGGAGGCGGGTGCAGGGCTCTATCAGCCGGTTATCGTGGCCGCTCACCCGGCTCGCCGGCACTCGGCACCCTCCCCGTCAGAACGGGGAGAGGGACGCACGCGTCGCATCACTCGCTCGGGCTACGTTCAACTCGCGCCCCACATCATCCCTACCCACGCCCATAGCATCCGCAGCCCGGCCACCGCGAGCAGCGCGAACAGGATCATCCGCAACATCGCCGGCGGCAGGCGGTTGAGCGCAAGCCATGAGCCGATAAGCCCGCCAATCGCGGCGGCGAGCATCCAGAGCGGCAATTGCGGTGGCAGGCCAGGCAAGGTCGCCCAGGCGCCGGTCAGGGCCGCGACTGAATTCAGCAGATTGAAATTCGCAGAGATCGCCGCCGCCTGTCGCGCGGTGGCCCAGGCGAGCGCAATGATCAGCGGCGCGATGAAGATTCCGCCGCCGATGCCGGTGACACCGGAAATGAAACCGACGCCGCCGCCCGCTGCGAGCGCAGGCAGGAACGGTGGTTCGGCGAGCCCGCTCTCGGTCGTGGGTGCTGTGCGACGCGGCCGGATCATCTGCCAGGCCGCAAGCAGGAGCAGCAATCCGACCATGGGCATATAGACGCTGCCCGGCAGATTGAGCGTGCCGCCGAGAAACGAGAACGGCACGCCGAGGATCGCAAAGGGATAGCAGGTCCGCCATGTGAGCAGGCCAGCCACGGCAAAGCGGATCGTGCCAATGGCGGCGACCACGATGTTGAGCGCCAGCGCGGTCGGCTTGATGACATCCGGGCTGAGGCCGGCGATTGCCATGACCGCGATGTAACCGGTGGCCCCGGCCTGCCCGACCGAGGCGTAGACGATCGCAATCGCTGTGAAGACAAGCGCGAGCAGCGCATCGCTCAAGGTGGTGTCCATGTGGCCCCGGCCAGGCAGGGGCAAACTTATGGCACAAAAGTCCGGCGCGTGTGAGTTGGCGCGCAGCGCGTGTTTGCCGGTAACGGATTGCGCGGCTGAGATTGCCGTTCGTCCCCGCGAAAGCGAGGACCCAGATTTGGACAGGCGCCTCAGTCAGGAAGACTGGGTTCCCGCTTGCGCGGGAACGAACGGAGTGTGTGGTTCAGACCTTATCGAACACCATCACCTTGGACACGAAGGCCGGTTCGTCGCGCACATGCGTGAGTCCGACGCCTCGCGCGATATGCGCAAAATCCTCGTCGAGATAACTTTCGAAATACGGCTCGTGATAATTCTGCGGGAAGCGCTCCAGCAGACCCTCGTAATCCGGGATGTCGCGCCGCTGCAGCGAATCGACGATCACCAGACGGCCGCCGGGCTTGAGGACACGCGCGGCTTCGCCGATCATCTCGCGGCGGATGCCGGGCGGCAATTCGTGCATCATGAAGATCGACGTCACCGCATCCTGGCTGGCATCGCGCAGCGGCAGGCTCTCGGCCTTGGCGACCAGCGCGCTCACGCGCGACCAGCGCCGCAGATGATGCCGCGCATGTTTGATGTAGGCGTCCGACAGATCGATGCCGGTGACGGGCAGGCGCGGCCAGGCCTGCTTGACGAAATCGAGGAAGCGGCCGGTGCCGCAGCCAATGTCAGCGAGGCGCAAGGTGCGCTGATCGCGGCCGCGGAAATGCTCGTGCAACTCGGGCAGCGCCATGCGGCGCATCGCATTCGCCGTGCCCTTGAACAGCACCTCGACCTGAGTGTCGTAGCGGTCGGCGGAATCTTCGGTCAGCCAGCCACCGGACTGGAAGTGAAAATTCTGGAGGTAATAATCCGGCCGCTTGCCGCGCACGTCCTCGGTCAGCACCTCGTCGTGGCGGCGATCCTTGCGGCGGCGATACACATCCGGGAGATCGTTGAAGAACAGGCGCGAGCGGCGGAACAGGGTCGGCAGCGATCCGTCATGGTCGGCGGGCAGGGGGTAGATGCCGGCCTCGACATTGGCGAGATCGCGGGCCAGAAGCTCCGCCATGTCGCCGTAGAGCTTGCGGTCGCTGATGAGCGGGGCGCGGTTGTCACCGGGTCGGGGCGGCGATGGCGGTTCCTCTCCCTCACGGCGGCGCGCTTCGGCGGCGAGCCGCTGCAGCGCATAGGCGTGTCCGGCGTAGTAGGCCATGCGGGGCAGCTGGGTTGCGCCATAGGCAACGCGGGTGGCAAGACGGGTGAGGGGGCTCATGCTGTCGGTTCGGCGTCTCGGTGGTCCGGGTTCGTGATCGTATATATGTAAGGCGAAACCGAGAATCACATGCCGAAATCCGTTGCCGGACCTGAAATCGAGCGCCTGATCCAGTTGCTGGCGCGGCTGCCTGGGCTTGGCCCGCGCTCGGCGCGCCGCGCGGCGCTGCACCTGATCAAGAAACGCGAGCAATTGCTGGGGCCGCTGACCGACGCGCTGGCGGTGGCGCAGGAGCGCATCACGGTGTGCGGAACCTGCGGCAATATCGATTCGCAGAATCCCTGCACGGTATGCACCGACCCGAAGCGCGATCCGAGCGTCATCGTGGTGGTGGCCGATGTCGCGGACCTGTGGGCGCTGGAGCGCGCCGGTGCGGTCAATGCGCGTTATCATGTGCTGGGCGGCACGCTGTCGCCGCTCGACGGTATCGGCCCGCAGGATCTCACCATCGATGCGCTGGTCACGCGCGCGCACGATCCGGCGGTGACCGAGGTGATCCTCGCGCTCAATGCCACGGTCGACGGCCAGACCACGGCGCATTACATCACCGATATGCTGCACAATGCGGGCGTGGCGGTGACGCGTCTGGCGCATGGCGTACCGGGCGGCGGCGAACTGGATTATCTCGACGAGGGCACGCTGTCGGCGGCGATGCGGCAACGCACGGCGATGTAGGCTTCTTTGAAATCGCCAGTGAAGCTTGTGTCTCCGTTCGTCCCCGCGGAAGCGGGGACCCAGAGCTTTACTGCGTCACGTCGTCGCGACAAGATCGTCGGTTATCCCAGTGTACAATGTCCCATTTCGCCGGCTTGCAAGAATGTACACGTAGAAGCTCATTGCCTGTGGCCCTGGGTCCCCGCTTTCGCGGGGACGAACGGAAAAAGCACCCGCGCCGGGATAGAAGCGGCTTATCCCTCCTTCGCATCCGCGCGCTTCTGCCACGGGAAGCGGCCCTCGACTTCGACCTGCATGCTGATCGAGAGGAAGGTGCGGATCACCACGATCGCGCCAAGGATCGCGACGCTGTCCAGCGTCGGCGTCACCGCCACGGTACGGATGATGTCGGCCGCCACCAGCACTTCGAGGCCGAGCAGGATTGCGCGGCCGATATCCTGACGCAGCCGGCGATAGGCGTCGATGCCGCCCGGTATGACCGGCACGGTGACATAGCGCACGAAGGCGATGACAAGCCCGATCGCGATCAGGCCAACGCCGACAAGGTCGAGCGCATAGCCGACGGTTTCGATCACGTGCGTGAAGTTCATGGCGGCTCCGATGGCGGCGGATCTGCGCGTCTCGGGATGACTACAACCGATCAGCCTGATTCGGAATCAGCGCGCTCGACATTCGCAAACGGCCTGACGCCACTGCGGGACTATTGCGCGCGCCGGTCCAGTTCGCGGAAATGTCCGCGCATCTGCAGCCAGGCGAGCAGGATGAAGCTCGGGATCGCGACCAGCGACGAGATCACGAAGAACCAGAACCAGCCGGTCGATTCGGCGACGAAGCCGCCGCCCGACGACAGCGTGGTGCGGCCGACCGCCGCCAGCGCTGTCAACAATGCGAATTGCGTTGCGGTATGCGCGCGTACCCCGCAGAGCGCGGACAGATAGGCGACGAAAATCACGGTGCCGATCGCGCCGGTGAAATTCTCGAAGATGACGGCTGCAGTCAGTGCCGGCACGCTCGTCCCGATCAGCGAAAGCCAGGCAAAGGCGAGGTTGGACAGGGTTTGCAGGATGCCGCCGATCCACAAACTGGTCGAGAGCGGCAGCGCGCGGGCGACCAGGCCGCCGGCAAATCCACCGGCCAGCGCCGCGGCAAGGCCGACGCCCTTCACGACCGCCGCATAGGTCGCCTTGTCGAAGCCGATGTCGATGATGACCGGTGCAGTCAGCACGCCGGCAAACGCATCGCAGAACTTGAACAGCACCACGAACAACAGGATGACGATGGCCTCGGGCCGCGTCAGGAATTCCCTGAACGCGCCGAAGGCGGTCAGCAGAACGCGGCTGAACGGATCGCGGGTCTTGTCGACGACGTGGGCGGGAGCGGCGGGCTCGGTCGCCATCATCGACGCGAAGATGCCGACGCTGACCAGCGCCGCGGCGGCGATATAGCCCCACATCCATACCGTCTCACGCGGCACGCCGATCTGCTCCAGCCACCAGGTGAGCGTGAGCACGCCGGCGCCGGACGCGAGCATGCCGATGCGATAGGCCGCGACATAGCCGGCCATGCCGGCGGCCTGTTCGCTGGTCTCGAGGCTCTCGACCCGGAACGCGTCGATCACGATGTCCTGGGTGGCCGAGGCGGTGGCGACCAGCACCGCGCCGAGCGCGACCGGCCACAACACGCGGCTCGGATCCTGGAAGGCCAGGAACAGGATCGCGGCGGCGAGCAGGAGTTGCGAGAACACCAGCCAGCCGCGCCGTCGCCCGAGCGCGCGCGACAGGATCGGGATGTCGAGCGCGTCGACCAGCGGCGCCCACAGGAATTTCAGGGTGTAGGGCAGGCCAACCAGCGCGTAGAGCCCGATGGTGCGTAGGTTCACGCCGCTTTCGGTCATCCAGATCGCGAGCGTTGCGCCGGACAAGGCGAGCGGTAGCCCGGACGAGAAGCCGAGCAGGATGACGATCAGCACACGCGGCTTCAGATAGACCGCAAGCGCTTCGGACCAGGAGGGTTTGACGGCGGGTGATTCGAGGCTGGTCATGCGGGACGGAGTCTAGAGGGTGAGCCTCTCAGGTTGAAGCGTGCAAACACGTCGGATCTGCGAGCGCACCACATATTCAGTGCGCTCCCTCCCCCCTTGCGGGGGAGGGTTGGGGAGGGGGGCAACAAACACCGAACGCGGATTTACCCCCCCTCCCGACGGCCTGCGGCCGTCGACCTCCCCCGCAAGGGGGGAGGTGGCCAGCGTTTGTGGCTACGATCAGAAAGCCTCAATCCCGCAGCGCGGCGGTCTCGGTCGGAGAGGGCGCGGCGGCCGGTGGTGCGCCCCGCGCAACCTGGGTCGCGGGCTGAATGCCGCGTTCCTGCATGTTGCGCTGGCGGACCAATTCCATCACGTCGCCGATGTCGTCGAAGGCGCGGCTATGGGCGCTGCTGCCTTTCGACTGCAGCGGCGTGAGGTCGTAGACCGCAATCTTCTGCTGCTCGAATTCGGTGCGATAGGGCTCGCTGGCGCCGACCTCGCCGATGCGATCCACGCCGCCCCAGATGTTCTTGGACAGCGACAGGGCGCCGTCGTCCCGCGATGCGAACAGCAGCATCTTCGGCCGGTTCGGGCCCATGCGCTTGAGGGTCGCGCGGAACACGTCGACGTCGATATCCGGCGCGACCAGCATCGCCTGCTTGACCTTGTCGCCGCCCGGTGCGCGCCGCATCGAACGGCCACGCAGCGCCTCCAGCGTCACGTGGCTGCCCATCGAATGCGCGAGCAGATGCACTTCCTTGATATGCGGATAGCTGGCGATCTGGTCGATCAGCCCTTCCAGCGCGTCACGCGAATAGTTCGCGCTCTCGCGGTCATAGGTATAGGACTTCAATTGCACATTGCCGCGCGACGGCCAGGTGAACAGGACGGGGACGGCCTCGGCCTTCGAGTCGTGGACGATCTGCGCGAAGCGGTAGACGGAATCGTCGAAGCGGTTGTTGAAGCCGTGGACGAAGATCAGCACGCGCGGCTGTTTGGTGCGGCGCGCGGTCTCCGCAATCTGTGCCGCGAAGGCGCGCTGGTCGATATAGTCGGCAGAGACGGTTACGAAGTCGCGCTTCGCATCGCCGGGCAGGCTTGTCGGCCATTGCACATGTCCGACCTTGCGGTCGGGCGGGATCGACACGGTGATTGCCGCATAGGACAGGGTGTCGGCACGCTCGCCGCCGAACATCGAACCGGGGTCCTCGACTGCTTTCTTGCGGGTGGTCGCGACCAGGATCGGGACGCGCGCATTGCCCTCGACCTGCTGGGTCGTCGGAGTCAGCACGCCCTGCGCGGGGCGGTGAACGCAGCCCGCACAGAAAGCTGTGGCCGCCATCGCGGCGAAAACGACACTCCCCCTCAGCACGACGCGCACCCCAAAACGCATTTACGAAGCGTTAACCATCGGCGCCAATCTAGCTCAGGGAGCAGGGCATAACCAGCCGTACGGTGCCGTACCCTGGTGCCGCTTCGGCAAGAGAGCCGGACTATGGTTAATCGGCCACGCGCCGATGGCAGCAGGGAATCGGACCCGCCGGGGGCGTGGCCTTCGCCTATTCCGCCGCCACCACGCGCCGGGCACCGACCGGGTTCGGCAGCACGACGTTGCTCTGGTCGTCGCCGTCGTCGAACTCCACGTCGCGGATGCGGGAGCCGCGCCGCTCCAGCTTGTCGGTCGAGACCACGATCTGCTTGATGTCCTCGGTCGCCTGCCCGAAATGCGCCTCGAGCTTGCGCACGCGTTCGCGCAGCCGCTTGAGGTCTTCCATGAAATGCCCGACCTCGGCGTGGATCTTGTCGGCGGCCTCGCGCATGCGGGCATCGCGATGGATCTGCTGGATCACCTGCACCGCGAGCATCAAGAGCGAGGGCGATACGATCACCACCCGCGAGCGGAACGCGCGCTGGATCAGGTCGTCGAACTGGTCGTGCAATTCGGCATAGACCGATTCAGACGGCACGAACATCAAGGCGAGTTCCTGGGTCTCGCCGGGGATCAGATATTTGCCGGCGATGTCGGCGATGTGTTTGGTCACATTCTGGCGCAGCATGCGCCCGGCGATCATGCGCTCGTCATCGGTCTTGGCGTCGCGGAAGGCGGTGACCGCTTCCAGCGGGAACTTCGAGTCGATCACCAGCGGCCGCTGGTCCGGGAAATGGATCACGCAATCCGGCCGCGTCGCGTTCGACAGCGTGAACTGGAATGCGAACGAGCCCTTCGGCAGCCCGTCCTCGATGATCATTTCCATGCGGCCCTGGCCGAAGGCACCGCGCTGCTGCTTGTTCGACAGGACGCCCTGTAGCGACGTGACCTGCGAGGCCAGCGCGGTGATGTTCTTCTGCGCCGAGTCGATGACCGCGAGCCGCTCGTTCAGCCGGTTGAGATTCTCGCCGGTCTGCTGGGTGGTGTGCTGGATCGACTGGCCGATGCGATGGGTGACGGTATCGAGCCGTTCGGAAAAGGCCTTCTCGAATTGCGACTGCCGGTTCGCCAGCATGTCGCCCATGGCGCGCACCAGCCCGGTGGTCTCGGCCTGCAGGCGGCGAAGCTCTGCCATCCGGGCCTCGTTCTCCTCGGCTTCCAGCCGCTCCGCCTCGGCGGCTTCCTCAGCCCGCCGCCGGCGCCGGCCGATCAGCAGGATCGTGACCCCGATGGTGGCGGCGAGGATGAATGCGCAGACCGCCGCGATCACCGCGACCACCAGCAGCGGGTCGAGGCCGGCGAGGCGGTCCCGGATCAGGGCGAACGTGTCCATCCGATCCTTTTAACACGATTCGGAGGACGTCAAGAACAAAAAGAGAACTTAGGTCGGAGGTGCTGAAGCCGCGATCCCTCTCCCCGTGGGGCAGGCCCTCTCCCCGTAAAACGGGGAGAGGGAAAAAACAGGTTGGGAGAGGGAAGACGGCCGCGCGATACGGAAGGAAGCAGGCAGGGAGAGCGACGCGTGCAGGTCAAGCGAAGAACGAATTGACCGCGCGCCGCCCAATAATTACATCGCGCGGATGGCTCTGCGCGACATCCTGATCCTGCCCGACAAGCAACTCCGCCTCGTCTCCAAGCCGGTGACGACGGTCGACGCGTCCATTCGCGCGCTCGCCGAGGACATGCTCGAGACCATGTATAACGCGCCGGGCATTGGCCTCGCCGCCATCCAGATCGGGGAGCCGCTGCGGCTCGTGACCATGGACCTGTCGAAAAAGGACGACGAGAAGGACCCGCAGGTCTTCATCAATCCCGAGATCACCTGGTCGTCGGACGAGATGAACCTGCACGAGGAAGGCTGCCTCTCGATTCCGGAATATTACGAGGAGGTCGAGCGGCCGGCGAAGGTGCGGTTGAAATATCTCGACATCGACGGCAAGGCGCATGAGGTCGAGGCCGACGGGCTGTTCGCCACCTGCATCCAGCACGAGATCGACCATTTGAACGGCGTGCTGTTCATCGACCATATCTCGAAGCTGAAGCGCGACCGCGTCATCAAGAAATACACCAAGATGGCGAAGCAGGCGGCGGAGTAAGTTGCTTCGCTCCCTCGTCCGTGCGCGGGAGCGTGAAGGAACAAGCTGATGCCCCTCCGCCTGATCTTCATGGGCACGCCGGATTTCGCGGTGCCGACGCTGGTCGAACTCGCCGGCGCCGGCCACGAGATCGCCGCGGTTTATACCCGTGCGCCGAAGCCGGCCGGGCGCGGCATGGAGTTGCAGGACACGCCGGTGGCGCGCGAGGCCAAGAGGCTTGGCCTCACCGTTCTGACGCCGAAGACGCTGCGCACGGACGAAGCCCAGGCGGAATTCGCGGCGTTCGATGCCGATGTCGCGGTGGTGGTGGCGTATGGCCTGATCCTGCCGAAGCCTGTGCTCGACGCCGTGCCGCTCGGCTGTTTCAACCTGCATGCCTCGCTGTTACCACGCTGGCGCGGTGCCGCCCCCATCAACCGCGCGGTGATGGCGGGCGATACCGAGAGCGGAGTCACCGTGATGAAGATGGACGAGGGGCTCGCCACCGGCGGCATGGCGATGATCGAGCGCGTCGCCATCGGTCCCGACATGACCGCGGGCGATCTGCATGACCGGCTGGCCGCGATCGGCGGCGACCTGATGCATCGCGCGCTCGGTGCGCTGGAGCGCGGTTCGCTGCAGGTGGTGCCGCAGCCGGACAGCGGCGTGACGTATGCCGAGAAGATCAGCAAGGCCGAGACCCGGATCGACTGGTCGCGGCCCGCGCGCGAGGTGCACAATCACATCCGCGGACTGTCGCCGTTCCCGGGATCCTGGTTTGAACTGCCGGGCGAGAAAGCGCCGGTGCGGGTGAAGGTGCTGCGCTCGACGCTTGTAAGCGGCAGCGGTGCGCCCGGCACGGCGCTGGACGATAACCTCACCATTTCCTGCGGCGAGGGCGCCATCCGCATCATCGAGTTGCAGCGCGCCGGCAAACAGCCGATGAAGGCGGATGAATTTCTGCGCGGCACGACGATGCCGCGCGGGACGCACGTGTCCTGAACGCTGTTGTCGACCCCCGGCGCGTCAGTGGGACCGGGCGGCAACGTCCGCCATGCGCGTGACCGGCTGAAACATGCGCCGGTATTGCCCCGGCGTCAGTCCGGTGGCGCGCTTGAACAGGCGGCGGAAGAAGGCGGCGTTCTCGTAACCGGCCAGCGGCGCGATATCGTCGGCTGCAAGCTCACCTTCCTCCAGCAGGCGCTTGGCCTCCTCGATCCGCAAATTCTGCACATGACCGATCAGCGTCGAGCCGGTTGCGGTCTTGAAGCGCCGCTTCAGGCTGCGTTCGGGAATACCGCACACGGTGACCACGGTGGAGACGACATTTGTTTCGCGGAAATGCGTCGACAGCCATTCTTCCGCGCGGCGCACCACGGAATCCGCGTGCGGCTGCTGCCGGACGAGAGATGCATAGGGAAGCTGTCCCTCGCTGTGCAGCTTCATCAGATAGACCTTGGCGATACGCATCGCTTCGCCCGGGCTGCAATGCCGCGCAATGATATGGATCGCGAGGTCGTGCCAGGACGATGTGCCGCCGGCGGTGACGATGCGTCCGCCCGGATCGGCGAAGACCAGATTGGGTTCGGGATTGAAC
>JAEZBA010000664.1 GCA_023430245.1 Pseudomonadota bacterium | reverse complement strand
TCGTCCTTACCGGACGAATAAACGACCGAGCCGCGGTCCATGGCCACGAAGCGATCGCCGAGTTCACGCGCGAAATCGTAATATTGCTCAACCAGCACGATGGCCATGTCGCCCAGCCCGCGCAGATAGGAAATGGCGCGGCCGATATCCTTGATGATCGACGGCTGGATGCCCTCGGTCGGCTCGTCGAGCAACAGAAGCTTCGGCCGCATCACCATCGCCCGGCCAATGGCGAGTTGCTGCTGCTGACCGCCGGAAAGATCGCCGCCGCGCCGGCCGAGCATGTTCTGCAGCACCGGAAACAGCGAAAACACGTCGTCGGGAATATTGCGCTCGCTGCGCGGCAGCGGCGCGAACCCGGTCTTCAGGTTTTCCTCGACCGTGAGCAACGGAAAGATTTCGCGGCCCTGCGGAACAAAGGCAATACCCGAGCGCGCGCGCTGATAGGGCTTAAGCCCATTGATGGAATGGCCGTCCCAGTCAATGCTGCCCTTGCTCACAGGCTGCTGTCCGACGATGGCGCGAAGAAGACTGGTCTTGCCGACCCCATTTCGGCCGAGCACGCAGGTCACCTCGCCCGGCTTGGCGACGAGCGACACCCCACGCAGGGCCTGCGCCGCGCCGTAGTGGAGATCAATGGATTTCACGTCGAGCATTATTCTTATGCCTCGCTGCGCATGATCTGATCCGAAAACCGGTACCCACTTTTCGGGATCATGCGCTATCGCCCCAGATACACTTCGACCACGCGCTCGTTGGTCGACACCTGATCGATCGAGCCTTCCGCCAGTACCGAGCCTTCGTGCAGGCAGGTCACCTTGACGCCAAGCTCGCGCACGAAATGCATGTCGTGCTCGACCACGATCACGCTTTTTTCCTGATTGATTTCCCGCAGCAATGCCGCGGTCTGCATGGTCTCGGCGTCGGTCATACCGGCGACCGGCTCATCGACCAGCATCAGCTTCGGCTCCTGCGCCAGCAGCATGCCGATTTCGAGCCATTGCTTCTGGCCATGCGAGAGAGAGCCCGCAAGCCGCCAGCGCGCGTGATTCAGGCGGATGGTGTCGAGAATTTTGTCGATCCGGCTCTCATCGCTCTCATTGGCGTGCCACCGCAGACTCGCTCGCGCGCTTTTGTCCATATTGAGCGCCAGCAGGATGTTGTCCTCGATGGTGTGCATGTCGAACACCGTCGGCTTCTGGAATTTGCGGCCGATACCTCGACGCGCGATCTCGGTCTCGTCGAGCTTGGTCAGGTCGGCCTCGCCCTCGAATACGGCGATGCCGTCATCCGGCCGCGTCTTACCGGTGATCACATCCATCATTGTGGTCTTGCCGGCGCCATTGGGGCCAATAATCGCCCGCATCTCGCCGGGTTCGATCACCAACGACAGCTTGTTGAGCGCCCTGAAGCCGTCGAACGAAACCGAGATATCGTCGAGATAAAGCAGCGCCGTTGTGGTTCGCAGATCCATTCGCACTACTCCGCCGGCTTGGGCGCCGGATCCGCGCCGGGCTCGCCATCGCTTGCCGCGGCCCGTCGCGCCTGCCGCTCGCCCCACCAGTGCGACACGGTGCCGACGATGCCGCGCGGCAGGAACAGGGTGACGACGACGAACAGCGCTCCCAGCAGGAACAGCCAGTACGGCGCAAGCATGCCGCTGGTGAACGTGGTCTTGGCGTAATTCACCAGGATCGCGCCCAGCACCGCCCCGGTCAGCGTGCCGCGGCCGCCGCCCGCGCCCCACAGCACCGCCTCGATCGAGTTGGCGGGTGCGAATTCGCCCGGATTGATAATGCCGACCTGTGGCACATACAGCGCTCCGGCAAGTCCCGCCATGCAGGCCGACGTGGTCCAGACGAACAGCTTATAGTTCTCGACCCGGTAGCCGAGGAACCGCGTCCGCGATTCCGCGTCTCGGATCGCGACCAGCACCTTGCCGAGTTTTGAGGTCACGATCTTGCGGCAGATGATGAAGCAGATGCCGAGCGCCGCACAGGAGATCGCAAACAGCGCGGCACGCGTCGACTGCGCCTGCACATTGAAGCCGAGAATATCCTTGAAATCGGTCAGCCCATTATTGCCCCCGAATCCGAAATCGTTGCGGAAGAACGCGAGCATCAACGCGAACGTGAGCGCCTGGGTGATGATCGAGAGATAGACGCCGGTCACCCGCGAGCGGAACGCAAACCATCCGAACAGAAAGGCGAGCGCCCCGGGCGCGAGAAACACCATCAGCAGCGCATAGGGAAAAGACTGGAAGCCGTACCAGAAGAACGGCAATTCCTTCCAGTTCAGAAACACCATGAAATCCGGCAGGATCGGATTGGCATAGACGCCGCGATCGCCGATCTGCCGCATCAGATACATTCCCATCGCATAGCCGCCGAGCGCGAAGAACGCGCCATGGCCGAGCGAGAGGATTCCGCAATAGCCCCAGATCAGATCGATCGACAGCGCCAGCAGCGCGTAGCAAATGTATTTGCCGAACAGCGCCACAGCATAGGTCGGCACGTGGAACGGGCTGGTTTCCGGCAGCAGCAGATTCGACAGCGGCACGAGGATGCCCACGGCGGAAAGGATCGTCAGGAAAACGACCGCCTGCTTGTCGAGCGTGCGGATGATGGGGCCGCCGTTCATGAGCGGGCTCCGGCGCTTCCACGCAAAAACATCATGCCTCCACCGCCCGGCCCTTCAGCGCGAACAGGCCGCGCGGGCGTTTCTGGATGAAGAGAATGATGCCGACCAGGATCGCAATCTTGGCGACCACTGCGCCCGCATAGGGCTCGAGGAACTTGTTGGCGATGCCGAGCGAGAACGCGCCGACCAGCGTGCCCCACAGATTGCCGACGCCGCCGAACACCACCACCATGAAGGAGTCGATGATGTAGCTCTGTCCAAGATTGGGCGAGACGTTGTCGATCTGCGACAGCGCAACGCCGGCAAGGCCTGCGATCCCCGAGCCGAGCCCAAAAGTCAACATGTCGACATTGGACGTCTTGATGCCGACCGACGCCGCCATCCGCCGGTTCTGCGTCACCGCCCGCATCTCGAGCCCGATACGAGTGAAGCGCAGGACGCCGAGCAGACCGAAGAACACCGCGAGCGTGAACAACACGATCCACATGCGGTTATAGGTGATGGTGACCTGCCCCAGTTCGAAGGCGCCGCTCATCCAGGACGGATTGCCGACTTCGCGGTTGGTCGGTCCGAACATGGTACGGACGGCCTGCTGCAGGATCAGCGAGATGCCCCAGGTCGCAAGCAATGTGTCCAGCGGGCGTCCATACAGCCACTGGATCACGGTGCGTTCGATCAGAACGCCGATCGCCCCCGCCAGCAGGAAGGCCAACGGAATGGCGAAGGCGAGCGAATAATCGAACAAGGCCGGGTTATGAATGCGGATCAGATCCTGCACCACGAAAGTGACGTAGGCGCCGATCATCACCATCTCGCCATGCGCCATGTTGATGACGCCCATCACGCCGAAGGTGATGGCAAGTCCGATGGCCGCGAGCAGGAGGACCGAACCGAGCGAAAGCCCGTACCAGGCGTTCTGCAGTACCTCCCACAGCGCGAGCCGGTTCTGGATACTGGCGGCTCCATCCTGCGCGGCGCGTGCGACCGCGGCCGGAACATTGGCGGGCAGCGACGACAGCAGCGCCAGTGATTCCTGATCGCCGCGATCACGGAGGACGGATATCGCCGCAATCCTGTCTGCCTCAGATGCATCGTCCTTGTAGAGGATAATCGCGGCGCGAGCCTCGGTCAGGACACGCTTGATCCGCGCGTCGGTTTCTTTCGCAATCGCGGTGTCGAGGGCCGGAAGCGAATTGACGTCACGCGATCTCACCACCGATTGGGCCGCAGACAGCCGCGTGCGCGGATCGGGCGACATCAGCGTCAGGGTTCCGATTGCGGCTTCAATCGCCCGGCGCAACCGGTTGTTGATCCTGACCGTCTTGAGTTCGGCGGGAGGCGACCCCACCGCATCTCCGGTTGCGGCATCGAGAATGCGACTGCCGTCGCGAATGAATATCTTTTTCGTCTCGGGATCGAAGACAAGCCGGCCGCCCTGAAGCGCCTCGATGATCGCCTGGGCGCGCGGCGAACCGGTTGCCGCCACCGCCGCAATTGCCTCCTCGGTCTGGTTGAAGGAGTCCGCCGCAAATTTGGTTATCGCGTCATCGAGCGTCTGGCTGAACGCTGGCGACGCGACCAGGAAAAATACAAGCGCCAGGGCAGACGCGACCAGGCGGCCGCAGAATGGAGTCATTGCGAGTTATTCCCGGCACGAAGGGTAATCTGTAAGGAGCTTGAAAGGAGGCGGCGTGCGGTACGCCGCCTCCGCTGTCGTCAGTAGCGGACGTCAGGATCCGGACGTCACGAACCTTGGCCGCCGCACTTCTTGGTGACCTTGTTGTAGTTGCCGCATTTCAGCGTCACCCAGTCGGCTTCGAGATCCTTGGAGCCTTCCAGATGCGGCGACCAGGCGGCGCCCGGAACCAGACCTTCGGTCTTCCACACCACGTCGAACTGACCGGCGGCCTTCACTTCGCCGATGAAAACCGGCTTGGTGATGTGATGGTTCGGAAGCATTTCCGAGATGCCGCCGGTGAGGTTCGGCACCTTGATGCCCGGCAGCGCATCGATCACCTTGTCGGGATCGGTAGTGCCGGCCTTCTTCACGGCCTCGACCCACATGTTGAAGCCGATCACATGGGCTTCCATCGGATCGTTGGAGACGCGCTTCGGATTTTTGGTGAAGGCCTTCCACTTGGCGATGAATTCCTTGTTCGCCGGCGTGTCGATCGACTGGAAGTAGTTCCAGGC
>JAEZBA010000610.1 GCA_023430245.1 Pseudomonadota bacterium | reverse complement strand
AGCGTATATCGATCCGCTATCTCGCGCCAACAACGATCGCGGTCATATTGCTGCGATCCTTGTCGATCATTTGACGCACCCGACAAGGCGCCAGAGCAGGACGAGCGCGCCGCAACAATTCCTCAATGCATTGCATCGAACTCACTCCTGTATTCCTTAAGCCTATTGTCGGGGCCGCGTCGCTGCGCTTGATCTGGATCAAGCGAAGGCGATCTGTCACGCGGCATTTTGCGCCGTTGTGACATCTGCCTGATCGATCCATTTCGGGATCGGTGAAATCCGGTTGCCATTCGGAGATGAGGCATGACCTTCAAGGATACTTTACTCGTATTGACCAGCTATCCGGATCCAACCCACCGGGGAAGCATCGACCACGCCACCGCGCTGGGCACCGCACTCGGCACGCGGTTGTCGGCCATCGCGTTTGATATCGATGTCAGGGTGCCCGGCGGCAGCAACTTCCTCGCCGATATGCTGCTGGACCTGCCCAACATGATCGCGGCCGAGAAGCAAAAGGCCGCCGCCAATGCACGCGAATTGCTGGACGCATTCGAGGCCGTGGCAAAGCGAAGCGGCATCTTTCACGAGCGGGTTCTCGACCACTGCCTGATGACACTGGTGCCGGACCGGCTCACCGATCATGCGCGCCTTCGCGACCTCACCATCATTCCGCTTCGCGACGGTGACAGTATCGAGCACGCCTATGCTGAGTCGATTATCTTCGGGTCCGGCCGCCCCTGCATGATCCTTCCCGATCCCACCCGCTACGACCGGAAACCGGCGCTCGACACCATTGCGATTGCCTGGGATTTCAGCCGGCCCGCCGCGCGCGCGGTTGCCGACGCGCTTCCCATTCTGCGACAGGCGAAGACGGTGCGCGCTGTGACGGTCGCACACGAGAAGTCGATCGTAACCGTCGGCACGAAGGAGCAGCTCGCCGCGCATCTGAACATGCATGGCGTCACGATCACCTTCGATATTGTCGAAGCGGACGGCCGCGAGATCGGCGATCTATTCAGCGACTATGTCCGCACTCAGTCCGTCGACCTGTTGGTGATGGGAGCTTACGGGCACTCCCGCGTCCGCGACTTCGTTCTGGGCGGTGCCACCAAGAGCATGTTGCGACAGCCGCCGATCCCGTTGTTTCTATCCCATTGACGGGTGGGCGTGGCGGCGTCTCACGCCGCCATCTTTGCCTCCACCTTCGGCATGACTTCCTCCTTGAACAGGCGCACGCTGCGACGAAGCTGCGGCATGTTCTCAAGATCGATCAGGAACCCGCACATCATCAGTCCGACGCCGGCATTCGCAAAATCGCGCATCTGGCGCGCGACCGAGTCCGGGCTGCCGAAGATCATGTCGTCGGGATTGCGGGCGATGGCTCCGCTCGGGTTTTTTTCGAAGAAGGCGTCGGCCTCACGCTTCGCCTGTTCGTCGGTCTCGGCCACATGCACCGCTTTGCCCACCCCGGTCCATTCCTTCGCCAGCCGGATCGTCTCCGCATCGTGGCCGGAGGCTTCCAGTGCGGCGTGATAGCTCGCCATCTGCGCACCGGCGATGTCGAGTTCCTTGATCGCCGTGAACAGCGGCCATCCGCGCGCGGCCGCGTCGGCAATGGCTGCGGGATTCATCACGGTCGCGCGTGCCAGGATGGGACGCGGCTTGCGGAACGACGAGGGGTTCACTGCGACGTCGAGCCGACCGCGATCCGAGCCGACCGCGAATTCCAGCGGCCCATTGGTGCCGTCAAAGGCCCAGATGTCGAGAACCGTACGGATGCCCTGCTCGTAGAGTTCGTTGCGCTTCTCGAGATCACGCCCGAACGCCACCAGATCGGTCTCCTTGAAGCCCGATCCGAACACGACGACCAGCCGTCCGGCATTGAGCTGGTCGATCAGATTGCAGGATTCCACCAGGCGCAACGGATGATGGATTGCCGGGTTCACCGTGGCGAGGATGAGGGTGGCCTGCGTCAGCCGGGGCGCCAGCGCCGAGGCGAACAGCAGCGAGTTCTGATAGCCCTGGTTCTCGTGGAGGTGATGCTCGGTCAAGGAGATGGCGCTGAAGCCACTGGCATCGGCGTCGAGCGCCAGGTCGGTCAGGCAGTTGAGGAGTGGAAGTTCGTAGCTCTTGTCTTGAATGCGAGTGCTGAGATGCATACAGAATTTCATGGCAGTTCTTCGCGTCCATTGTTCTTGTCAGACTGAGACCGGCGGCCACCGCTAGCACAGGTGAGGTCGCTGTCCGTACAAATTTGTCTACCTTGGAGCACCTCCAGGGCGATGAAAATTCAGCTCATTGAACGGGCAACTCGGCTCGGCCCAGCGGACGCCATCTCGCCCCGTTAGACGCGGCCCATCCCCATCGTGGGCTACCAGGCGGGCAACCTTGGGGAGGTGCCGCTCATGGGGGGGGGAAAATGCGTGCACGGCCGTGATTTGTCTGAACGACCTCCCCTGCGTTCAAGGGACGTCGGCGTCAATCATTCCCCCGAATGAACCGCTGCTGCCGTTCGATGTCCGCGATATTGGCCGGCCGCTCGAAGACGGGGGTCTCGCTGTCGCCGGGCTGTTTGAGCCGGCCCAAGGCGCGGAACCAATCCTCCAGACCCGGCGGGCTGATAATCCAGAGCAGCCGCATCTGACCCGTGCCGGTATTGACCACCTTGTGCTGCACGCCCCGCCCGATCAGCATCATGCTTTCTTCGGCAAGATCATGCCGGTCTTCTCCGATCTCGGCATAGCCTTCGCCGCGATAGCAGAACAGGATTTCGTGCTGACGCTCATGCGCGTGACGGCGGATATGCGCGCCGGGCTCGAGGATCTGAAGGCCGGTGGAAAACGTGTCGAACGGGGAGTTGTAGGGATTGATCTTGTTGACGATGAAGCCTGTCGACGGCTTCGGCTGCCAGATGGCTTCCCCATCCTCCGGCCGCAACACGATCGTAATGCCTTGCGCGAAATCGCTCATCGGTCGGTCTCCGCCCAGAAGTCAGAAAGGGCCTTGTTGTAGTCGGCCGCGCGCGTCTTCGGAAAGAAGTGCCCGCCACCATGGCATCGCTTGCGCTTTGCGCCGGGAATGGCCGCAGCCACGGCTTGCGAATGATAGAGCGGGACGATGTAATCGTCGTCCGCGGCAAGGACGAGCGTACGCGCGGCGATCCGCGGCGCAATCGCGGTCCCGTCATAGGCGAGCAACGCGTCGATGCGGGCGGCAATCACCTCGCGCTCCCAAGCGTTCATTTCCCGCGTTGCATGGTTGGCGGCCTGCGGCGAGGCGCCCGCCAAAAGATCGCCCAGCGTTTGGTAGGCATCGCCTCCGATCTCTGCGAGGACCTGCTTGCGTAGCGCGAACTGATCGCGGAAGCGGCGATCCGGCGCGAGCCAGGTGCCACCGAGCGTGAGCGTGCGCACACGCTCCGGATGGGCCACCGCAAAGACCTGCGCGATGATGCCACCGGTCGAATGACCGACAACATGCGCATGGTCTGCGCTGGCATGATCGAGAAGCGCGAGAACGTCGTCCGACCATTGCGCAACCGAATATGGCGGCGCGCCTTCACTCCGTCCGACCCCGCGATGATCGAACGTCAACACCCGAAACGATGGCTCGAAGGCCGCCACCTGCGCAGCCCAGAACGCCGCCATGCCAC
>JAEZBA010000608.1 GCA_023430245.1 Pseudomonadota bacterium | reverse complement strand
GCGAATCCGCAAGGGGCACGGGAATGATGACGGACCGCGGCGGCGGAAACGCCGTCGATGGCGGACTGGTCCGGCACGTTCCCGTGCTCGCCGCAGAAGTGCTTCAGTATCTCGGTCCGCGCGACGGCAGCGTCTACATTGATGGCACGTTCGGCGCTGGCGGCTATACCCGCGCAATTTTGGATGCGGCCGATTGCAAGGTAGTCGGCATCGATCGCGACCCGAGCGCGATTGCGCGCGGCGCCGATCTGGTCGCAAAGGCGGGCGGCCGCCTGACGCTGATCGAGGATCGTTTTTCCAGTCTCGATGTGGTGGCGCAACGCGCGGGTCATGACGCCGTTGACGGCGTGGTTCTCGATGTCGGCGTGTCGTCGATGCACCTTGACGAGGCCGGGCGCGGCTTTTCGTTCCGTCACGACGGCCCGCTTGATATGCGCATGAGCGCAAGCGGGCCAAGCGCCGCCGATCTGATCGCAGTCGCGACCGAGCGCGATCTTGCAGCCATCATCGCCCGGCTTGGCGAGGAGCGGTTCGCCCGGCCTATCGCCCGCGCGATCGTGCGCGCCCGCAGCGAGTCGCCGATCCTTACCACCCGGCAGTTATCCGCGATCGTCGAGCGCATCGTTCACGCGCGCCCCGGTCAGATCCATCCGGCCACCCGCACCTTTCAGGCGTTGCGCATCTTCGTGAACGAGGAACTCGCCGAACTCTCAGGCGCACTTTCGGCTGCCGAACGTATCCTGAGGCCCGGCGGCATTCTGGTGGTGGTGTCGTTCCATTCGCTGGAAGACCGCATCGTCAAGTCTTTCCTCGCCGAACGCGCCCGCATGGCGGCGGGTTCGCGTCATGCACCCCTGGCAGACGGGCCGCAGCCGACCTTCACCCTGCTCACCAAGAAGCCGGTCGCCGCGGGCGGTGCGGAAATCGCCAGCAATCCGCGTGCGCGATCCGCCAAACTTCGCGCAGCGCAGCGCCTTGATGCGCCTGCGCGTGAAGCGGAAGCCGACGACATGGTGCGCGGCATTCCTACGCTTGCGGAGGCGATGCGGGGCCGATGACCATGCGCATCCTGCATCTGTTCGTGATCGTCGCGCTGATCCTGGCCGCGGGCTATGTCTACGACATCAAGTTCGAGGCCACCATGCAGGCCGAACGGCTGTCGAAACTGCGTGGCGAGATCCGACGAGAGCGCGATGCGGTCGCGGCATTGCGTGCGGACTGGGCGAAACTCGTTTCCCCCAGCCGGATCGAGGATATCGCACAACGCCATCTGCAACTGAAGCCGCTCGACGCCTCTCAGATCGACGATCTGGCCAATCTGCCGGAGCGGAAAAAGCCGGAACCGGAAGTACCGTTCGATCCGATCGCGGCCCTGATCGGTGATAGCGACGCGGTTCCGACCGGGTCGGTGACCGAACGGGGCGGCCAATGACGCAAACAGCTTCGGCACCCGCACCGAAAAAGCCGCTGATGCAGCGGCTGCTCTACGGCCAGAATGTCGATCGCGAGGTCAAAAGCCGCGCCCGGGTGGGACTGGTCATTGTCGCCTTCGCCTGCGTGTACATGGTGATTTCGGGCCGGCTGGTCTATCTGGCCTCGACCTCGGACGGTCAGAGCGGACGGCGCAGCGGCGGCGATATCGTTGCCACCGCACGGCCGGATATTCTCGACCGCAACGGCGAGGTGCTGGCGACTGACGTGCGGATGCCCTCGCTGTTTGGCGAACCGCGCCGCATCATCGACGTCGACGTGGCTGTGGAATTGCTGACCGCAACCATGCCGGACATGAACGCGACCGAATTGCGCGAACGGCTGTCCTCGAAGAAGGGCTTCGTCTGGCTGAAGCGGGAAATCACCAAGCAGCAGCGCGAGCAGATCCACCGGCTGGGCATTCCGGGCATCGGTTTTCGATCCGAGAACAAGCGGGTCTATCCGAACGGTGCATCGGTGTCGCATTTGATCGGCCACGTGAATATCGACAACCAAGGCATCGCGGGGATCGAGAAATGGCTCGATCGCAGCGGCCTCGCCGACCTGCATTCGCTCGGTTTCGCCAATGACCGCCAACAGAAGCCGGTAGAACTCGCCGTCGATCTGCGCGTGCAGCACGCCGTGCGTACCGAATTGCTCGCCGCGCGTGAGAAGTTCAGGGCAAAGGCGGCGGCCGGCCTCGTCACCGACGTCAATACCGGCGAGATCATCTCGATGGTGTCTGTGCCGGATTACGATCCCAACGACCCGCGCGAGGCGCTCGACAAGGACCGCATCAACCGGCTGACAACCGGCGTCTATGAAATGGGCTCGACCTTCAAGGCGCTGACGCTGGCGATGGCACTCGATTCCGGCAAGTTCACGCTTGGCTCGTCGCTCGATGCGCGCTTTCCGCTGCAATACGGCAAGTTCAAGATCAGCGATTATCACGGGCAACGCCGCATCCTGTCGCTGCCGGAAGTCTTCACCTATTCGTCCAATATCGGCACTGCCCGCATGGCGATCGGCCTCGGCGTCGAGCACCACAAGGGCTTCCTGAAGAAGATGGGGCAGCTTGATCGGCTGCGCACCGAAATTCCGGAAAGCGCCGAGCCGCTGGTGCCGAAGCGCTGGGGCGAACTGAACACGGTGACGATCTCATTCGGCCATGGCTTGTCGGTGGCGCCACTCCAGGCAGTGATGGGTATCTCTGCATTGTTGAACGGGGGCAAGCTGATCCCGCCGACCTTCCTCAAGCGCAGCGAGGATGAGGCGAACAAGCTCGCCCGCCAGGTGGTCAAGCCCGAGACGTCGGAGCGCATGCGCTATCTGATGCGGCTTAACGCAGAGGTCGGGTCGGCAAAAAAGGCCGAGGTGTAGGGCTTTTATGTCGGCGGCAAGACCGGCACCTCCGAGAAGGTGATCAACGGGCGCTATTCCAAGACCAGGCTGCTGACCAGTTTCACCGCGGTGCTGCCGGCCGACAAGCCGCGCTATCTCGTCCTGATCATGCTGGACGAGCCGCAACCCTCGGCCGAAACCAAGGGCTATGCTACGTCGGGCTGGAATGCAGCGCCTACCACCGGCAAGGTGATCGCCAAGATCGCGCCGATGCTGGGCATTGAGCCGCGTTTCGACCTGCCTACGGCGGATCGGCAGATACTGGCGACGACCGCCTCGGCCCGGGCGCGATAGGAGACTTGGCCGCGCCATGACGGCCGGCGGGCCAGCGGCCATCCACGTTTTCATGGCAAGACCTCGATGCCCGCATGAAGCCGGCTTCTTTATTTCTTTCTGTTGGCCTCTTGCCCCACCGCCCGGGGCGTGAAACATCGCCGCGATGAAGCTCTCCGACATCCTCTCCGGCCTCGCCACCATCGATCCCGCAACCGGTGCCATCGAGATCGGCGGGGTCACCGCAGACAGCCGTGCGGTCAAGCCCGGCGACCTGTTCGTGGCGATTTCAGGCGCCAAGGCTGACGGCCTGCGGTTTGCGGGAGATGCCGCAAAGGCAGGCGCTGCCGCCATTCTGGCCGAGCGCGGCGATGCCACGGCCGCGATCCCCGTGATTGCGGTTCCCAATGCACGCCGAGCGCTCTCACTCGCTGCGGCGAAATTGTATCCGCGTCAGCCTGCGACGATCGCCGCGATCACCGGCACCAGCGGCAAGACATCGGTCGCTGCCTTCACTAGGCAAATCTGGGAAGGTGCCGGTTGCGCGGCCGCCAGTATCGGCACCATCGGCGTGGTGTCGCCTGCCGGCGAGACCTACGGGTCGCTGACGACGCCCGATCCTGTGGCCCTGCATCGCACCTTGGACCAGCTTGCGGGCGAAGGCGTCACCCATCTGGCGATGGAGGCGTCCTCGCACGGCCTCGATCAATACCGGCTCGACGGCGTTCGCGTGGCGGCCGGCGGCTTCACCAATCTCAGCCGCGATCATCTCGACTACCATCCCGATCTCGAGTCCTATCTCCGCGCCAAGCTTCGGCTGTTTGAGGAACTGATCGCGCCGGACGGCGCCGCGGTGGTGTCCGCCGATCATGCCGAGGCGCGCCACGTGATCGACGCCGCATCCAGACGCGGCTTGCGGGTATTCACGGTCGGACGCGACGGCGACGATCTTCATGTTGTGAAAAGCAAAGTCGACGGCTACGCGCAGAAGATCACGCTGCAATTCGATCAGCGGCGGCACGAATTGCACTTGCCTTTGGTCGGCGAATTCCAGATCGAGAACGCGCTGGTGGCGGCGGGCCTTGCCATTGTCACCGGCACGCCGCCGGACGCCGTGTTCGAAGCCATGGAAGACCTCGAAGGCGCCAAGGGCCGGCTGGAATTCGTCGGGCGAAAGGGTGCGGCGCCGATCTTTGTCGATTACGCACACAAGCCGGATGCGCTGGCGAAAACGCTCGAAGCGCTGCGCCCCTATGTGACCGGGCGGCTGTTTGTGGTGTTCGGCTGCGGCGGCAATCGCGATGCCGGCAAGCGTCCGATGATGGGGGCCATCGCCGCCGAAAAAGCCGATCGTGTGATCGTCACCGATGACAATCCGCGCAATGAGGATCCAGCCGCAATTCGCGCGGAAATCGTGAAAGCCTCGCCCGGCGCGATCGAAATTGCCGACCGCGGCGAGGCGATTTGCAGCGCGATCAAGCAGCTTCAGGGCGGTGACGTGCTGGTGATTGCTGGCAAAGGCCACGAAAGTGGCCAGATCGTTGGCGACCGGGTATTGCCGTTTAGCGACCACGATGCAGTCGCGGCGGCGTTGATGGCGCGGAAAGGATGACTTCGATTTGATTCGCGCCCGCGCCTTTCGCGGGCATTGACTAGATGGCCGGGTTGGAGGCGAGGAAGTAACGCCGCTCTCGGAGCGAATACGCCCGGCGATGACAGGTGGGGCGGGGGGACAGGACGACATGAGCGTGCAGAGCCTATGGACTCTCGATGCAATGGCATCCGCGATGCGAGCGCGCCGCGAGGGACCGCTGCCCGCGTCCGTCGGCGGCATTTCGATCGACAGCCGCACGCTGAGCGCAGGCGATGCCTTCTTTGCGATTGCCGGCGATAACCGCGACGGTCACGATTTTGTTGCCGCAGCTTTGCAAGCGGGCGCGGGCCTTGCGGTCGTCTCGGCGGCCAAGCGTGATGCGTTTGCGGCCGACGCGCCGCTGCTGGTGGTCGACGATGTACTGGAGGGCTTGCGCGATCTCGCAGACGCAGCGCGCGCGCGTTTTGCCGGCAAGGTCATCGCAGTGACCGGGTCGGTCGGGAAGACCTCGACCAAGGAAGCGTTGCGCCTCGTGTTGTCGCGTCAAGGAAAGACGCACGCGTCCGCCGCGTCCTACAATAATCACTGGGGCGTGCCACTGTCGCTATCGCGCTGCCCTGCGGACGCGAATTTTGCCGTGTTCGAGCTCGGCATGAATCACGCAGGCGAGATCGGTCCTCTGTCGCGCCTGGTGCAGCCCGATATCGCGATCATCACCACCATCGCGCCGGTGCATATCGAGTTCTTCGAATCCATCGACGCCATTGCGGATGCCAAGGCCGAAATCTTCGAGGGACTGGTCGAGGGCGGGGTCGCAATACTCAACCGCGACAATGACCAGTTCGACCGGCTGTGCGATCGTGCGCTCGATGCCCGGGTGTCCCGGGTCGTGGGGTTTGGCGAAGAAGCCGGTGCCGATGCACGGCTGATCAAATGCATGCTGCAAGCTGACACGTCCACCGTGCAGGCAAACATCCTCGGCGATGACGTGACCTACAAGCTCGGCGCACCGGGAAAGCATCTTGTCATGAACTCGCTTGCGGTGCTGGCTGCTGCGAAAATTGCCGACGCGGACCTCGCGGTCTCGGCACTCGCGCTGTCCGATCTGCAGCCGGCAAGCGGACGTGGCACTCGCATCACGCTCGATATGCCCGGTGGGCAGGCGCTCCTGATCGACGAGAGCTATAATGCCAACCCGGTCTCCATGGTCGCCGCCCTCGCGCTGCTTGGGCAGGCCGAGCCCGGCCCGCGCGGCCGCCGGATCGCTGTGCTGGGCGACATGCTCGAACTTGGCGAGCGGTCGGCTGAACTGCATGCCCGGCTGGCGCAGCCGATTGTGGATCACGGGGTCGATCTGGTGTTCTGCTCGGGTCCAGGCATGCGAAATCTGTGGGAGGCGCTTCCCTCTAATCGCCGGGGCGGCTATGCCAATGACTCCAGCGCCCTGGAACCGCAGATTCTCGAAGCGGTCTCGGGTGGCGATGCCATCATGATCAAGGGCTCCAACGGCTCAAGAATGACACCCATCGTGAAAGCGCTCCAGCGCAGATATGCGCCACGTGCCGCGATGGATGCAGCGCAAGGTTGATCGCCGCATGCTCACCTGGCTTGCCGACTACTCCGACACATTTCCGGCCCTGAATATTTTCCGCTACATTTCATTCCGGACCGGCGGCGCGTTGATGACTGCCGCGCTATTCATGTTCCTCGCCGGATCGCCGATCATTGACTGGCTGCGTGCTGCGCAGGGCAGGGGCCAGCCGAGCCGCGAGGACGGTCCGCAATCGCATCTGAAGAGCAAGATCGGCACGCCCACGATGGGCGGGCTGATGATCATCTTCGCGGTAACCGTGTCGACCATATTATGGGCCAATGTCTACAACCCTTACGTCTGGGTCGTAATCGGCGTCACCGTCGCTTTCGGGATGATAGGCTTTTACGACGATTATCTGAAGGTGACGAAGCAACAGGCTTACACGGCCTTCTCCGGCAAGCTGCGCCTCACGGCGGAGACCATCGTTGCTATCCTCGCCTGTCTCGCGATCGCGCAGCTCGGCCGGCCGGCTTTCGCGACGTCGCTGGCGTTCCCGTTCTTCAAGGACCTGATCGTCGATCTCGGCTGGTTCTTCGTCGTGTTCGGCGCCTTCATTATCGTCGGCGCCGGCAATGCGGTGAACCTCACCGACGGACTCGACGGCCTTGCGATCGTGCCGGTGATCATCGCCGCACTCAGCTTTGGGCTGATTTCCTATCTCGCCGGCAATGCGCTGTTCGCCGACTATCTGCAAATTCACTATGTCGCCGGTACGGGCGAGCTGGCGGTGTTGTGCGGGGCGGTGATCGGCGCTGGCATCGGCTTTCTCTGGTACAACGCGCCGCCGGCCTCGATCTTCATGGGCGATACCGGTTCGCTGGCGCTCGGTGGCCTGATCGGCACCATTGCAGTCGCAACCAAGCACGAGATCGCGCTCGCCATCATCGGCGGGTTGTTCGTGCTGGAAGCGGTGTCAGTGATCGTGCAGGTGGTCTCTTTCCGTCTGTTCGGCAAGCGCGTGTTCCGGATGGCGCCGATCCATCACCACTACGAGCAGAAGGGCTGGACCGAGCCGCAAATTGTGATCCGGTTCTGGATCATCTCGATCATGCTGGCGCTGATCGGGCTGTCGACGCTGAAGCTGCGATGATTCCGGTCACCACCTTCGCCGGCAAGACCGTCGCCGTATTCGGTCTCGGAGGTTCGGGGCTTGCCACCTGTCGGGCGTTGATCGAAGGCGGCGCGACCGTGATCGCTTTCGACGACGACGCGAAGAAGGTTGCACAGGCGGCGGAGGCGAAGGTTGTCACTGGCGACCTGCACCATATCGACTGGTCCAAAGTTGCCGCCTTGCTCCTGACGCCCGGGGTGCCGTTGACGCATCCTGAGCCACACTGGTCCGCGAAGCTTGCGACCGCGGCCGGTGTCGAGATTATCGGCGATGTCGAATTGTTTTGCCGCGAGCGGCGCAAACAGGCGCCCGATGCGCCGTTCGTTGCCATCACTGGCACCAACGGAAAATCCACCACCACCGCGCTGATCGCGCATCTGCTGCGGCATGCCGGCCGCGACGTGCAGATGGGCGGGAATATCGGCGTGCCGGTGCTGCAGCTCGAACCACTCACTGCCGCGCGTCATTACGTGATCGAGTGTTCCTCCTACCAGATCGACCTCGCGCCTTCGATCGATCCGACCATCGGCATCATGCTCAACGTCACCCCGGACCATATCGACCGGCACGGAACCATCGAGCATTATGCGGCGGTGAAGAGCCGCATCCTCGGTCGTGCGAAGGTTCGCATCATCGGGGTCGACGACGATTTCGGGCGCGGCATGGCAAGAAATCTTGCCGCCATGCAGCGCGCTGTGGTGCCGATATCGATCGACCGCATCATCCCGCATGGCTATGTCGGTGGGGAGCGGAACATCTACCGCACCGGCGCCAGCGAAGCCGAGGACATCGCCGATCTGGCTGGCATCGGTTCGCTGCGCGGCAGCCACAACATGCAGAATGCGGTTGCGGCTTTTGCGGCATGTTCGGCGCTGGGCGTAGACGACAAGACGCTGCAGGAGGGGCTGCGCAGCTTTCCCGGTCTTGCGCATCGCATGGAGGAGGTCGGCCGGAAAGGTGCGGTGCTGTTCGTCAACGATTCAAAGGCGACCAATTCCGACTCGGCGGCGAAGGCGCTAGCCTCCTTCGATAATATCTACTGGATTGCCGGCGGCCTGCCAAAAGAGGGCGGTATCTCAGGACTCGCTGAATTCTTTCCGAAGATCGCCAAGGCTTATCTGATCGGTAAGGCGGCGCCGGACTTCGCCCGCACGCTTGAGGGCAAAGTGCCGTTCGAGATCGCCGATACGCTCGACGCGGCGACGGAGCATGCCGCCCGCGACGCGGCTCAAGCCGGCAATCCTGCCGTGGTGCTGCTGTCGCCCGCCTGCGCCTCCTTCGATCAGTTCCCGAATTTCGAAGTGCGCGGGAACCGGTTCCGCGAGCTGGTGCAGGGGCTACCCTCATAGCCGTCGTCCCCCGAAAGCGGGACCTTTAGCCGCCGCTGCGGAAGATGGGACCCGGCCCCCGTCGTACCGCCTACGATGCGCAGGGCCCTCATTTCGTTAATCGAACCTAAACCCCGACGGGCGATTTTGATCCTTCGGGGGCCCTGATGATCTCGCGCACGCGACTGACGCCTTTTGCGGTCTGGTGGTGGACGGTTGACCGGCTGACGCTGGCGGCGCTGGGCGCGCTGATGCTGGCCGGCATCATTCTCCTGCTGGCCGCAAGCTCACCGGTGGCGAGCAAGCTCGGGCTCGATCCGTTTCACTTTGTGAACCGGCAGATGATGTATTTGCTGCCGGCGATTGCCATCATGCTTGGCACCTCGTTGTTGTCGCCGCATCAGATCCGGCGGCTGGCGCTGGTGGTGTTCTTCGTCAGCATGGTGCTGCTGGCGGGAACGCTGGTCCTCGGCACCGAGATCAAAGGCGCGCGGCGCTGGATCGTGCTACTGGGCGTCAACATTCAGCCCTCCGAATTCGTCAAGCCCGCCTTCGTGATTCTGATCGCCTGGCTGTTCGCCGAATCCGCGCGCAAACCGGACATGCCCGCCAACACGCTGGCCCTCGCGCTGCTTGGAGCGGTGGTCACGCTGCTGATGCTTCAGCCCGATTTCGGCCAGACCATGCTGATCGCGATGGTGTGGGGCTCGCTGTTCTTCATGGCCGGTATGCGGTTGATCTGGGTCGCGGGACTGGCCGGTGCCGCAGTCGCAGGTCTCGGCGCCGCCTATCTGACGGTGCCGCATGTGGCTCGCCGCCTGAAGCGGTTCATGGACCCGTCCTCCGGCGACACCTTCCAGGTCGACAACGCGGTGGAGTCCTTCCTGCGGGGCGGGTGGCTCGGGCAGGGGCCGGGCGAGGGCACGGTGAAACGCATCCTGCCCGACAGCCATGCCGACTTCATCTTCGCGGTCGCGGCC
>JAEZBA010000602.1 GCA_023430245.1 Pseudomonadota bacterium | reverse complement strand
CGTGAGGACATCGTGAAGCTTCTGTATTTCGCCTGGGTGCGTGAGCGCATCGGCAAGACCGAGGAACAGGTCGCGCCGCCCGCGGAGGTGTCCACCGTGGCCGAATTGATGACCTGGCTCGCCGGGCGCGGCGAGGAATATGCCTATGCCTTCGAGAACCCGAAGGAGATCCGCGCCGCCATCGACCGCAAACACGTGCAGCCGTCGACGAAAATCGCAGACGCGCACGAAATCGCATTCTTCCCGCCGATGACGGGGGGATGATGGCCGCCACCATCCGCCTGCAGAGCGAGGATTTCGACGTCGCCGCCGAAGCCGCAAAGCTGACGCGCGGACGGACCGATATCGGCGCGGTCGTCACCTTCACCGGCATCTGCCGCGATCACGAAGGCGGACGCGGCGTCAGCGCGATGACGCTTGAGCATTATCCCGGCATGGCGGACGAGGAGATCGCGCGGCATGTGGCAGAGGCTGAGCGCCGCTGGCCGCTAATGGGCGTCACCGTAATCCACCGCTTCGGCCGCATGATGCCCGGCGACAACATCGTATTGGTCGTCACCGCCTCGGCACACCGTCAGGCCGCGTTCGAGGCGGCATCCTTTCTAATGGATTTCCTGAAGACCCGCGCGCCGTTTTGGAAACTGGAAGAACGACCGGACGGGCAGGACTGGGTGGCGGCGAAGGAATTGGATGACGACGCCGCAGCGCGGTGGGTGAAGGGATAAGGCCGCAGTGTGATTTCGCGGCACGGGTGCATCCCTGATCCGTCACCCTGAGGTGCGAGCGAAGCGAGCCTCGAAGCGCGACGGCCCGGGCCGAGCATCCTTCGAGGCCCGCGCTACGCGCGGGCGCCTCAGGATGACGGATCAGACAATTACGCCGCGCGCGACTTCGGTTGCACTTCCGCGGTGTAGTCGTCCATCAGCGTCTTGGTGACGGCGCCCGGGGTGAAATTCCACTTGTCGATCTGCGCCACCGCCGTGACTTCTGCCGCCGTGCCGGTGATGAAGCACTCTGAGAAGCCCGACAATTCCTCGGGCATGATACGCCGCTCGATCACCTCGATACCGCGGCGCTTGGCGAGATCGATCGCGGTGCGCCGGGTGATGCCGTCGAGGAAACAATCGGCGGTCGGCGTGTGGATCTTGCCGTCCTTGATGAAGAAGATGTTGGCGCCGGTGCATTCCGCGACCCGGCCCTCCCAGTCGAGCATCATCGCATCGGCGAATCCGCGCCGCTCGGCGCGATGCTTGGAGATGGTGCAGATCATGTAGAGGCCGGCCGCCTTCGCCAGACATGGAGAGGTCCGCGGATCGGGCCTGCGGTATTCGGCGAGATCGAGCTTGATCCCCTTCAGCCGCTGCTCGGGGTCGAAATAGCTCGGCCATTGCCACGCCGCGATGGCGAGATGGATCGCGTTGTTCTGCGCCGACACGCCGAGTTGCTCGGACCCGCGCCAGGCGATCGGGCGAACGTAGGAATCCGGCATGCCGTTCTTGTCGATCACCAGCTGCTTGGCCGCGTCGATCTCGGCGACCGAATAAGGGATTTCGAAATCGAGGATATTCGCCGACTTCTTCAGCCGCTCGGAATGCTCGGTGCTCTTGAAGATTTCGCCGCCATAGGCGCGCTCGCCCTCAAACACGGCGCTGGCGTAATGCAGACCGTGGGTCAGCAGATGAATCTTTGCCTCGGGACCGGGGACGAGCTTGCCGTCGAACCAGATCATGCCTGGCAGTTGATCGAAGGGCACGGACATCGGCTTCCTCCTTGGCGAAGCTCTGAGCAGGGTGTTCGGACTGTCTTGCATCGGGCTTTTTTGCCTGACGCGTCCATTCCCATTATTGTCCGACCCTACCCGGCGCGCACAGCGCGTCGGAACCAGTCGGACCGAAAGAACAGGATATTTCGTTGCAGTGGCACTTTCGGTAACAATCTTCCGTAATTATGTCAATACTGCTGACCTAATAACCGCCGGTCCTCAGCATGTCCGTAACCCCTCTTCGTGAACGCCCCAGTACCAATGATGCGGGCCCGTCCCGGCCCGCCGGCGAGCCGGTCTGGGATCTGATCGAGCGTTTGTTGTTCGCCTATCGCGATTTCGTGGGCGACGCCGATGAAGCGCTTGCGAAATTCGGCTTCGGCCGCGCGCACCATCGCGTCGTGCATTTCGTGACCCGTCACCCCGGCATCAAGGTCGCCGACCTGCTCGACATCCTCAACATCACCAAGCAGTCGCTCGGCCGGGTGCTGAAGCAGCTCGTGGACCAGGGTTATGTGCTGCAAAAAGAGGGCGAAAGCGACCGCCGCCAGCGCCTTCTTTATGCCACTCCCAAGGGCGAAGCGCTGGCCATGAAACTCGCCGGCCTCCAGACCGAACGGATCGCGCGTGCCTTGGCCGAGATCGGCCCTGGCGCGCACGAAGACGCACGCGGCTTCCTGATCGCGATGATCGACAATCGCGAACGCGATCACGTGCTGCAGCTGATCACGCGCGCGGATCGGCTGCGACCCGGCAAGCCCTGAGGCGATCCTGATGGACATCACCCGCCCCGCCCCCGCAAGTCCGGCTGATGACGCTCCCCACCTCCTGGTCGTCGACGACGACCGGCGCATCCGCGACCTGCTGTCACGTTTCCTTGCGGCCGAGGGCTATCGCGTCACCACCGCCGACAATGCGGCCGAAGCGCGCGCCAAGCTCAACGGCCTGCATTTCGATCTTCTGATCCTCGACGTGATGATGCCCGGCGAGAGCGGATTCGACCTCGCCAAATCGCTGCGTTCGTCGTCGAGCGTGCCGATCCTGATGCTGACCGCGCGCGATGAGACCGCGATGCGGATCGAAGGTTTGCAGATTGGCGCCGACGATTACGTGGCAAAGCCTTTCGAGCCGCGGGAACTGTCGCTGCGCATCAACAACATCCTGAAGCGCGCGCAACCTGCGGCGCTTGCGCCGGTCGAATCGGTGCGGTTCGGCGATTTCATGTTCCATATCGGACGCGGAGAACTGAAACGCGGCGACGACAGCGTCCGCCTCACCGACCGCGAGCGCGACATGCTCCGCGTGCTGGCCGGGTCTCCCGGCGAAACGGTGCCGCGGCTGTCGCTGGCCGGCAACGACCCGGCCGCCAACGAACGCGCGGTCGACGTGCAGGTGAACCGGCTGCGCCGCAAGATCGAGCGCGATCCCGCCAATCCGCTTTTCGTGCAGACGGTGCGCGGCATCGGCTATCGTCTGGTCGTGTCTCCCTGAGATGAGCGCATGACGCCGAAAAGTGTGAAGCGGTTTTCGGTTCACGTCATGCGCTGCGAGAGATTGCCATGACCAGTCTCGATGTCGGCCTCCAGACCATCCGCTCCGCGGCCTATCGGGTGAACCTGGCTTGGGACCGGCTCGGCAAGACGGTCAAACGCTTCATGCCGACCGGGCTCTATGCCCGCGCCTTGCTGATCATCATCGCGCCGATGGTGATCCTGCAATCGGTGGTCGCCTTCGTGTTCATGGAGCGGCACTGGAATTCGGTGACGCAGAAGCTGTCGTCAGCGGTGGTCTCCGACATCGCGGCGCTGATCGATGTCTATCGCGGCTATCCACAGGACGCGCAAAATGTGCAGATCCGGCGGATCGCGCAGGAACGGCTCGGGCTGGTGGTCGACTTCCTGCCCGCGAGCGAAATGCCACCGCCCGGGCCGAAGCCATTTTTTTCGCTGCTCGACCAGGCGCTGTCGGTGGAGCTACGCAAGATCAAGCGGCCGTTCTGGATCGACACCGTCGGCAAGTCGGCGCTGGTTGAAATCCGCATCCAGCTCGACAACGCAGTCATGCGCGTGCTGGCCCCGCGCAGCTCGGCCTATGCATCGAATTCTGAAATCTTCCTGTTCTGGATGGTCGGCACATCGCTTGTATTGCTGACCGTGGCGATCATCTTCCTGCGCAATCAGATCCGGCCGATCTTGCGGCTCGCCGACGCCGCCGAGGCCTTCGGCAAGGGCCGCGACATGCCGAATTTCCGTCCGCGCGGTGCCCGCGAGGTCCGGCGCGCGGCGGTCGCCTTTATCGAAATGAAGCTACGTGTCGAACGCGCGATCGAACAGCGCACCACCATGCTCGCGGGCGTCTCGCACGACCTGCGGACCATCCTGACGCGATTCAAGCTCGAACTCGCGATGCTCGGCAACGCTCCTGAAATCGACGCCTTGAAGAAAGATGTCGACGAGATGCAGCGGATGCTGGAGGCCTATCTCGCCTTCGCGCGCGGCGACATGGGCGAACAGGCTTTGCCGACCGATATGGCCGCATTCCTTGAAGAACTGAAGGACGACGCCGAACGGACCGGCCACAAGGCAAGCGTAGAATTTTCCGGCCAGCCTGTGGTGACCGTGAAGACGGCGGCATTCAAGCGCTGCCTCGCCAATCTCGTCACCAACGCGGCACGCTACGCTCATTCGATCGCGATCACCGGGCACCGCGACCATCGCTGGCTTACCATCACCATCGACGACGACGGACCCGGCATCCCGCCGGCGCAGCGCGAGGAAGTGTTCAAGCCGTTCCTGCGGCTCGACAACGCCCGCAATCAGGACAAGGGCGGCACCGGCCTCGGCCTGGCGATCGCACGCGACATCGCCCGTTCGCATGGGGGCGACATCATGCTGGGCGATTCCCCGCTCGGGGGCTTGCGCGCGACGGTGCGAGTGCCGGTCTAGCGCACCCCATTTGCAATTTTAGATAGTATATGTAATTGTTGCAACCCTTGGGTGAGGGCCTGGGGGACGCACATGATGAAGTTGACCGCGTTTTGCGTGATCGTCGCAGCGGCGATGACGCCCGGCCATACCGCCTATAGCCGATGCAGCGAGGCTGGCGGCGCTGCGCTGCAAACCAACGCATTGTTCGCCGTCTATCCGAACGGCACGGTGATCCGGCTCCGCTGGCCGGCGCCCTCGCCGGTCGTCATGAATGAGGGCATCAGATTTCTGTATGTCATCGATATGCCGGGGGAAATCGAACGGCGGACATCGGGTGCCCTTGCTGTGCGACTGGTGTCGACCACCCCCAATGGGCCGCAACGCCGCATCCAGTCGAGGCATGTTCGTCTGAAACGAGACAGCGTCGATACGCGACGCGCGACACGTCCGCACTGGACAGGACGAACGAGAAGCCAGACCTACTACAACTTTCATGATCCGAACCAACTGCGCTCTTCGGACAGCTATTTGCGGCGCGATTTCCACACCGACTACCTTTACGTTGCAGGCTCGTCTGAAAGGTCGACATACGATCAACGGGACCGGTTCCATTTCCCGGAAATGTCCGGCGCGGGATCCGGCCTGTTCCCCCGATTGTTTACGCTCAACAGGGAGGCCAATGGTTACGTCGAGGCACCCGACAAGCGCTACGAGGCCCAAATTAAATACTACCGGCCGAGAGCGGAGGAGCGATGCGTGCTGATCCAACCGGACCTTCAGGACGATGACGTCGGGCTGAACGTCACGATCTCACATCTCGATCGCGAAAGAAGTCGGACATGGAAAATCGACTGGGGCGCCCCGGTCCAATGATTGGAGGACAAGACGGGAGCGCGCCGCCATGGACTGGCTGGACAAATTCGCAGGCTGGGTGAAGCAGTTCATCGATGCGGTCGCGCATGCGCGCATCCCGCCGGATTCGATGCCGATCGTCCCTGAACAGGGCGTCCTGAATGCACTGACCGGCGGCATTGGAATTGCTCTCTACACCGCGGCGGCTCATGTGTTCGCCGGCGGCCGGGAATATACGCTCGCCAGCGCGCTATTCCTGTCGATTATCAGCGCGGTGCTCCTCTTCATCGCCGCCGTCATCGTTCTCGCCATTGCCAAGGGGCCGAACGAAATCCAGGCGTTATGGCAGCGTCTCGCCAGCGTATTCGTGATTGTGTGGCTGCTCTCGCTCGCCGTCTTTATTCTGCTGACCTATCCGTCGCTGTACCTGACCGGCGTGATTCTGCTCGATGAAATCGCGAGCGGATTGAACAACCTGATCTTCGTATTCGGGCATCCCAAGTCATGGCACGACGATTTGACCAAGGCTCTGATTTGCGCCTTCATCGCCGGTCTTTTCGTGCTCTACAGAACGCGCATGCTCGATCCTGACTTCTCCCTGAAAAGCGGGAAGCCGTGGGTATGGCTCGCGATGGTCACGGTTGTCGTCGGCGTGGTGATGGACATCGCGCTGTTCCAGAGCTGGCGCAATCCTCTTTGATTGCGCCAGCTACGTCCGGCGACCGGTACCCTTCAAGCTTTACGGGCAGAACCAGAAGCCGTTGAC
>JAEZBA010000575.1 GCA_023430245.1 Pseudomonadota bacterium | reverse complement strand
CCCCTGACATTCATTCCCGCACGGCCCGGATAGCGGCCGGCGACGCGGCCTCCCTGTCCCCGTTGCCGGTAGGCCCCGCGATTGCCTGCGCCATATCGTTGCGCAGCGCGTTGGCCGGATCGGGCCCGGTTGGCCTGACGCGCCGCATTGCCGGCACGGTTTACGCGTGCGTCACCGGTGCGAGCCACGTCACGGCGATTTCCGGCCGCCCGATTGGCGCGATCGCCGCTCGGCCTGACCACCTGACGGCCGTCACGGCCGCGGAAGTTCAGTTGATCGCGGCCACCCTGCCTGTTTCCGAACTGCCGTTGTAGGCGGTCGTTGGCGTAACCCACACCACGCCGGTGTACGGGGCGATGGGTCCAGCGATTTCCGTTGCGGTAATAGAGATTCTTGTTGGTCCAGTTGCAGCGCCCGCCCCAGACATAACCACCGCCCCAATAGCCAAGGCCATAGCCCACGCCGAACCAGATCCCGCTGGCGAAAACGGCGTTGTCATAATATCCCCAATACGGAAAGAAATAGGGAGGATAATCCACGTAGGGCCAATCGCCATACACGATTGCAGGCTCGTAATACGGCACATAGATCAGATTTGGCTCGGCCGGCTCGATTGCGATGACTTGGCGGGGTCCGGCATTCTGCACCGTGACCCGCTGCTGCTTGTTACTGACGAGCTTGTCCCGGCTGTGCGCCTTCGCACGCAGCCGCTGGATCGCGTCCATGACGTCGGCCTGCTGAGCGAGCACGGCGTCTCCAAGCTTTCGGGTCCACGCCAGTTGCGTGCTCATCATCTCCAGCACGGTCGGCGTGGCGACCAGCGATTTCACGCTCTGATCCCAGCTCAGCTTGTCCAAGGCGGCCTTGCGTTGTTCTTCGCTCAGCTTCTTGTTGGCATCAAACCAGCGCTGGGCCTCTACCACCTCGAGCGGATAGGTCGACGCCATCAGCACGAGCGACAGCAGATCGTCCGGATAAAGCGCGATCGGCGCGACCAGTGCCTCGAGCTCGGCGGGCTTCAGAAGCTCGGCCGCAGCCGCGGGCTCGCTGGGCGACTCAGTCTTCGGTGCCGTGGGCAACTCGGTCTTCGGTGCCGCAGGCACCGGCACATCCTGCGCTCTCGCCGCATGCGACCACACCAGAAGCAGAGCCGCCACCGACACGAACACGCGAACCACGGACTTCATTGACGCCTCCGGCCGCACAGGCCCGCCATACCAACGCTGACCCTCTAGTCACCCAAGATGGCTTATGCGAGGCCGGTTGCAATGGCAGATGATGTGCATCAATCCGACGTCTCCGACGTGAACTGATCGGCGGTGTGAACCGATGTGCAGAACACCGCCGGTCCGCAAAGCATTTCCCGGCAGCAACGAGCCTAATACGGCCGCCCGTGCTGTTCGAGCTTGTCGGCCATATCATCGAATTGCTGGGCGGCGTCTTCGAACATCCGCCTGGCAACCGCCTCCGAGGTCGCCGCCGCCTTCAGTTTGGCTTTCACAGCCCGCTCGCGGAATTCGTGAACCTTGTTCTTGATCGCCCGCGTGTCCGATACCGTCATGTTTTATCGTCCAGTACACCACGTTATCGTTCTCGGCGAAAACGCGACGGCTGGAAATAAACAAAGACACACCGCTACTCTTCTCCCCAGGAAAACGCTGATGTGAATGCGCAGCCGGTATCGGGATGGCGTGCGTGCGGGATTTCACAGCGCCGGGATGTACGGATCGGCGCCCCCCTTCGCACTGCAAAAGAACATGCCGCGCAGCCTGAGCCGCGCGGCCTAGTGACGAAAGAAGTTGCGGGAACAGCGCGCCGATGGATGTGCGACGCGGAATACGGGAGCGCCCTATGCGTCCGCCTCCGCCTTGTCTCGGGCTCTTTTGTCCCAGGCGAAGCTGGTCGCATCCTTGCCTGCGACGGAATAGAGCGCGCCCGGAGCGTTGCGGGTCTTCATGAAATCGTCGAGCGTCTCGCCGCGCATGCCCGCATAGATATGCAGGTTGGATGAGCCGGTGACCGCAGCCAGCTTCTCCAGCATGAAGAAGTTCGCGCCATAGCGAATCAACGCGCGCCAGTCCTGCTGGCGGATCATGTCGCGCTCTTCCTGGCTGAGGCGCGCGTCGGCAAAGGCCGCTTCGGGCTCGGCGAGAAACCGCGCGCGGTGGGCAGGATCGACCAGCCGGTGCAGGAACTTGTTGATCCGGTAGCCCTTGAGCGAGCGCGCATGGGTGAAGGGATAGGTTCCGGTGAGCGTCTCGGCCCCCTCCAGCTGCCGGCCGATATGCGCGCGGTGGCGTTCGGCGGTTGCGGCCGGCACCTCGATCGCCTCGTTCTCGTAAATCGCCGTGGCGATACCGGTGACCGAGGGAAGGTAATAGCTCTGGTGCACCTTGCGGACATTTGCGGACATCGCGCCGCGCATCACCAGCCACATGATCACCTCGGCGCCCTCCAGACCGCCGAGCCGCGCATATTCGGCCTGCGTCATCTCGGTGAGCTTGACCGGATCGCGCTCGATCAGATCGAGGAATTGCGCGTCCCATGCGGTATTGTTGAAGCCGGCGCGTTCGCCATGCACCTGATGCGACAGGCCGCCGGTCGCGACCAGCGCCACCTTCAGATCTTCCGGATAGCTCTCGATCGCGCGCCGCAGCGACTGACCAAGCTTCCAGCAGCGCAGCGCGGACGGAATCGGAAATTGCAGCACGCCGACTTGCAACGGCACGATCGATACCGGCCAGTTCGGCTCGTGCGGGCACATCATCGACAGCGGCGAGAAGCAGCCATGGTCGAGCGCGTGATCCTGAAAGAACGACATGTCGAATTCGTCGGCCATCAGCGCCGCGCCGATGTGATGCGACAGCGGCGCATGTCCCCTCACCGGCGGCAGCGCGCGCGCCCCGCCGCCCTCGTC
>JAEZBA010000569.1 GCA_023430245.1 Pseudomonadota bacterium | reverse complement strand
CTCAAAGGCAAAGGAGGCCATCGCGTAGTCTAAACTAATAAGAAAGAAGGCGGCGGTTACGCATGCCAAGCGCAAACCCGACTCGCGCCGCTGGGGATTCATCGCAGCGGTGTCGAGGTATCCTGCGAGTTCTTCGAGATAGCGATTGCACGCATCGAAACCAAGGTCCGTCAGCAGCCATCCTTTGGCTGACGTAAATCGTTCAGTCCAGTGGCCGGTGATCTTCCCGAGTCCGTCGAAGTCGAGCCCAGCCAGAAGCTCCTCTTCGGTGAGTCGGTCGAGCGGACTGGAATGCTTGCTCTGAAGACTGGCGACAAATCTGCCGCCGAACACAATCACGCCAGAGTTCCGGCCAAAGTGGACTACCGCCTCCCGGTTATCCGTGGTGGCAACGATGCACCGGTCGAGTCCAAGCGCTTCCTTGATGCCGAGTGCCACCAACACTCGCTCCATAGCATGCGCCCGGCGCTTGTTCTTGATATCGACGTTAGTGCGCTCGCGTAGTAGTGGAGAGTGTCGGTGGTACAGCCACAGGTCGACATCAGTTACCTCCTCCCCGAATGCGCGCACTGGTGCGCCGCGCACGGCGAAGTAACCGAGAGAGATGAAGTACGTGCGGAGCGCTTCCTCCGCCGCATAACCATGCGCACCGCTGTTCTTTGTTCCGCCGCCGCTCACTTGACACTCCGGCCAGTGCGAACGCTGTCCAGGATTCTGGAGAGTGCCTTCCGGTCTGCGCCAAGGTCCTTCTTCCGCGTAATCTCGCGCTGAGATTCAGGACCTCGGAAAGATGTTGCGTTCGAGCGGGGAACGGTGATTACGGCTGTTGCACTCGCGTCCCCCTCGAGAAGCACTTGCTGGGCCAGCACTCCGACCTCACGCTTCAGCAACCTCATGCTGTAGGAGTGCCGCTCGCGCTTCACCTCCAACACTCCACGCATCTCGAGGACGGTGTAGTCCTGGCCGATCGCGGTTGCAGGACCTACCCATTCGCCCCGAATAAGTTTTGCGATCAGCCGATGCAATATGCTGATTCTTCCGCGGTCGGGAGTGCTTCGCTCCATTCCATATGTGAGCGAGGCCACAAATGCTTTGGCGAGATCAAAGGCGTCGGATGTTGGGTCACTATACTTGTTAAACGCAGCGGGCAGTGTCACGTAGAGTCTCGCCTCAAAATCGTTTGACACCTCACTGAGATCGTACAGGCCGATGGAGTTCAGTTTCAAGAATAGCGTGCCGCCAAGAATCTTCGTAACGCGCTCGTATGGAAGACATCCTACTTCGCTGAGTAGTGTCTGTAGAGTTTGCACCCGTTCGCGGTCTTTTGACGATAACGAGTCGAGCACGGCACGCGTCTTTTGTGGCGCGGCTTTCCGGAAAAGGTTTCCGTTGAACAGGAGCGTGCGGTCCGAGTCAAGAGGTTCGGCGTCCGTAAACCCGATGCGCGTCGCGCGTTGGATAAAGTCAGCGGCGTCGTCGCGCGGGATCTTGTGGTAGTCGCTGAGGTGCTCGCGCACATGGTCTGCTTCGACCGGCTCCACTGACGCCATTTCAGCGAGTGTTAGTGACGCGTGTTCTTCGGCGGTGGGATTCAGACTGGAGAAAATGTCGGCGGTATACTCGAGCACGCGGGGCGTAGTCACGCCAAGTACGACGATCTCGCTGCCGGACCCTGACTGGTCGATATAGCCGCGCGCTTGAAGCACGCCGAGTACTCGGTCCAGCTCGAATGTCTGATCGATGTCGTTGGCTTGTGCGAGTGACTCGACCGCGTTTCTCGATAGCGTTACCTCGTCGTCCGCCGCGATAGCGGATAGCATGATGCCTGACTTTCCAGCGAGCTTGATCTGTCCAAACTGTCCCTGTGCGTTCACCGCGTGCAGCTTGCGGTTATGATGCACGATCCAGCTGCCAGTCGTCTTCTTTTCCATTTGCCCCTCCCGATCGGCGTCGGACGGCGTCATTCGTCGCGCGAAGTCCCGTCGAAGGAAGCTCGGGGTGGTTCACTGCACGACCCACGTGGGTCGCGCGGTTCAGGTCGCGTCGGTGTCGGTGTCTTCGCCGCTGTCCACCACGCGGCGGCCGGTGCTCCGGTAGAGCTCGACGAGCTCGACCGCCTCGGCGACCGCCGGCTGGCCGGTCTCGTTCGCGGCGGCGCGGCCGGCCTTGCGGCCGATGCGGCAGAGGTCGATGGCGAGGCCGTCGAGCAGGTTGACGAGATCCGTCTCGGCCGGGGTGCCGCCGCCGCGGGTGCGGCTCTGGCGCGCGATGTCGATCGCGTCGGCGCGGGTGATCAGCGTGGTCTTGACCGCCTCCGCGTCGGGGACGCGGGTGCGGACGCCCTCGTTCTCGAGGAGCTTCGCGAGCGTGTGGAGCTGGTCGCGCAGGGCCACGGCGTCGGCGCCCGCGCGGCGGGTGGCGTCGAGCACCGCGTCGATCGCGCTGACCGTCGCGCGATCGCCGCTCACGGCGGCCGCGAAGCGCGCGCCGGCCAGGAGGGAGTGGGCGCTGAGGCGCGCGTTCTTGCCGACGCGCATCGCGTCGAGGAGCGCCGCGTTGGTCGTCTTCTTGTCGGTCTTGGCGCCCGTCCGGGTGACGCCGGCGGCGAGCATGGCGTCGCGCACGTCGATCGTGAACTGGGCGTGCCACTCGGTGTAACCGTGCTTGATGAGCAGCGGCTGATAGCTGGCCCAGGCCTTCAGCAGCCGATCGATCTGCAGCAGCACGTCGGTTGAGCTGTAGTCCTTGCCGATCTCGATGTTGTGGGCCTGCGCCTCGGGCGCGATGGTGGAGATGTCGAGCGCCATTCTGTCCCCCCTCTCGGGTGTGTCTGGGGTTTCGTTCGATCACTGACGAGCGAGCATCCGTACGGTACGGGGGACTTTTGCCCCATGTCAAGGGCGCGGAGGATCGCCGATCGGAACGCGATTCTCGGGCGTCATGCCCGGGTGCGACGCCGCGCGCGGGCTCTGCGCCCGCCGATGGAATGTGCGCCTCGTGCATGCGCTCAACGAGGCCAGCGTGATCGAGGATCGGCGGCCGCACGGCTGGTGGACCGCGCCAGCAGCCCACGCGTGGCCCCGCGCTCCCCCAGGCTC
>JAEZBA010000551.1 GCA_023430245.1 Pseudomonadota bacterium | reverse complement strand
CCCCGGAATGACGGCCGAATTACCGTGGCGCGCGCTTCGCGAGAATCCGCTGCAAGGTGCGGCGATGCATGTTGAGCTGGCGCGCGGTCTCCGAGACGTTGCGGCCGCACAATTCGTAGATGCGCTGGATATGCTCCCAGCGGACCCGATCCGCCGACATCGGATTTTCCGGCGGTTCCGGCTTGCGGCCCTCGATCGAGAGCAGGGCGTTGATGACATCGTCGGCGTCGGCCGGCTTGGCGAGATAATCGACGGCGCCGAGCTTCACCGCATTCACCGCGGTGGCGATATTGCCGTAGCCAGTCAGCACGATGCCGCGCGCCTCCGGCCGCCTTCGCTTCAGCGCGGAGATGACGTCGAGTCCGTTGCCATCGCCCAGCCGCATATCGACAACGGCGAAGGCGGGCGCGGATCGCTCGACCTGCATCAGGCCTTCCGATACCGTTTCCGCAGTTGTGACAGTGAAACCGCGACCTTCCATCGCGCGGGCAAGCCGCATCAGGAAGGACTTGTCGTCCTCGACGATCAGGAGCGAGCGCTCGCTCGAAATGGCCGGTTGCAGGGTCATGGAACTCTCCGAAGCCGCCAATCCACTATAACTAGGCATTCGCGACCTTCTGCTCAAGCTCGGCCGGACCGGTAAACTCGAAAACCGAACGCGGCCAGCGGATGGCGACCACGGCACCGCTTCCGGGGAGCGGTTTGTTGACAAAAGTTAATTTGGCGCCGGTGCGCTCCAGCAGGGTTTTGGCGATGAAGAAGCCCAGCCCCATCCCGGTCTCGCCGGTGGCGTACATGCGGCGCAGTCTGCGGCTGCGGACATAGGGTTCGCCGATCCGGCCGATGACCTCCGGCGCGAAGCCGGGGCCATCGTCGCTGATCACGACCGATACCGTGTCGGCGGTCCATTCCGCGGCAATCTCAACCCGCTCGCGGGCGAAATCGACGGCATTCTCGACCAGGTTCCCGAGGCCGTAGACGATGGCCGGGTTGCGCGCGGCGACCGGCGAGGGCTGGCCTGCTGGCAATTTTACGTCGATGGCGATCCCGAAATGCCGGTGCGGGTCCGCGACCTCCTCCAGCAGGTTCGACAGCGGCAGGCCGTCGAACGGCACGCCTTCGGCCTGCAACTCGTTGAGCTTGGCGAGAATGTCGCGGCAGCGCTGCGCCTGCTCGCGCAGCATCTTCACATCTTCGGCGTGCGGCGATGTTGGATCGATCTCGCGCTCCAGTTCGCGCGCGATCAGCGAGATCGTCGACAGCGGCGTGCCGAGCGCATGCGCGGCGGCGGCGGCGAGGCCGTCGATCTGGGTGATATGCTGCTCGCGGGCGAGCACCAGTTCGGTGGCCGCCAGCGCATTGATGAGCTGGCGCGATTCCTCGCTGATCTGCCACGCATAGATGCTGATGAAGAAGATCGCCAGCGCGATCGAGAACCAGACTCCCATCATGTAGAGATTCGGCAGCACCGGCATCGGTCCGTAATCTTCCGACCATGGCAGCGGCTCATGGAAGAAGATCAAGAGCGTCGCGCAGGTGATTGCGAACAGGCCGAGCAGGATGGTCATGCGCGCCGGCAGCGCGGTGGCCGACAGCAGCACCGGACCGGCAAAGAAGAACGAGAACGGATTGTCGAGTCCGCCGGTGAGATACATCAGGACTGCGAGTTGTCCGATATCGAAGGCCAGCAGCCACGCGGCCCGGCTCGGCTCCAGCCGGCGCGCCTGCTGGAACCGGATGCGGAGCGCGATGTTCAGCCACGCCGACAGCAGGATCACGGACAGGCAGGCATAGATCGGCAGGTCGAATTCCAGCCCGAAATAGACCACCAAGACGGCGGCGGTCTGCCCGATGATCGACAGCCAGCGCAGCCGCACCAGCGTGTCGAGCCGCACGTTGCGGCGGGGCATGGGCAGGCGTTCGAGGTCCATGGGTAACATGCCTCACGTTCTAGTCAGGCGGCTCGTAGCATAAAACGAGGCCATTGCGCGCAGCGTCAAACGGCCCGGGCCGGGCGCTTGCGTTTCCCTCCGCTTGCGTCCCATGCGCCCCGTGCCCTTGCGCTTCCCAAAGGGGGAGGGCACATGGTCCGGACCAGCCGCCCGGGTCTCAATGAACGCTGCCGAACCTGCCATTTCGCTCGACCGCGCCGTCAAGATCTATAAGGGCGGCATGGCGGTCAGCGGCATCTCCTTCGCGCTTCCGGCAGGGTCTGTCACCGCGCTCCTGGGCGGCAACGGCGCCGGAAAGACCACAACCATCGCCATGATCATGGGCCTGGTGACGCCGACCTCCGGCCGTGTGGCCGTGCTCGGCGCGGAGATGCCGCGCCAGCGCCACCGCGTGCTGCACCGGATGAATTTCGAGAGCCCCTATGTCGACATGCCGATGCGGCTCACGGTGCGGCAGAACCTCACCGTATTCGGCAAGCTCTATGGTGTGTCACCGGTCCGCGACCGCATTCGCGAACTCGCGGCGCAATTCGATCTCAACGCATTCCTCGATCGTCCGACCGGCAAGCTCTCGTCCGGACAGAAGACTCGCGTGTCGCTGGCCAAGGCGCTGCTGAACCACCCGGAAATCCTGCTGCTCGACGAGCCGACCGCCTCGCTCGATCCCGACACCGCGGACTGGGTGCGCGCCGAACTCGAGCGCTATCGGCGCGAACGCGGCGCCACCATCCTGCTCGCGTCGCACAACATGGCCGAGGTCGAGCGGTTATGCGACCGCGTCATTATGATGAAGCGCGGCGAGATCGTCGATGACGAAGCGCCCGAGAAGCTGCTGGCGCGTTACGGCCGCGAGAGCCTTGAAGAAGTGTTCCTCGACATCGCGCGCGATCGGCGGCAGGCGCAGGACATCGAATCCGGAGCGGCGACATGACGACAGAGCCGCACCATTATCCGGAGCGCGAGGCGATCGCATTCTCGCCGGCCCGCATCTTCGCGATGGTGTTGCGCTATTGGTATCTGTTGCGATCGTCCTGGCCGCGCGTGCTCGAACTGATCTACTGGCCGGCGGTGCAGATGCTGATGTGGG
>JAEZBA010000535.1 GCA_023430245.1 Pseudomonadota bacterium | reverse complement strand
CCACCGCGATCCGGAAACGAGTTACCTAAAACAAGTTATCCAGCCTGAATTTCAACGCTGCCCCTTCGCCCATTACCAGCAATTTACTTTCTGCGCTTATGGGTCATTACGGCCGGAGGGCGAAAGGGCTTCTATCATGCTGAACAGAATATCCGTCGGAGCGCTGTTGAAATCGGTGATCGGCGTTCTCGGTGCGGCCGTGATCGTCATGCTCGGTTACAGCGCGTGGGAATCCTGGACTCGTTTCCAGACTGCCAACCGGATCGCCGCAATTGTCGATGTCTCGGGCAACCTGTTTACCGCGCTTCACAACATGAGGGTGGATCGCGCGACGACCTCTCGCGGGCTGAATAGCGATCAGCAGATGTCGACCCTCGACCAGCAGACCAGGGATGTGCGCGCGGCGGAAATGGCCGCATTGACGCCGGCCCTGGTCCAGCTCGAAGCTCTGGAATTCCAGGACAAGCAGGCAATCCTCCCCGGGCTGGTTCAGGCGGTCAAGAAGCTCACGGACCTGCACACCGAAAGCGCGGTCGCGGTCACCCAACCGAAAGCGCAGCGGCGCGCGGGTCTTGCGCAGGAGTTCTTCAAGGAGACCAGCGGCCTGCTCGATACGATCGACAAATTATCCTCGTCGCTGGCACGCGAGGTGAAGCTCCAGGACGCCTTTGTCGATCAGCTCATGACGCTGAAGCAGCTGGCCTGGATCGCACGCAACGTCGCGGGTGACGCCCAGGTGATGACGTCGAACGCCATTGTCGGCCAGAATCTGCCGCCGGATATGGTCACGCGTTACAATGCAAATCTTGCCAAGGCGGAGGTGCTGTGGGCCTCGCTGGAGGATCTGTCGGGCGGACTCGGGCTGCCGGCCAAGTTTTCCGAGGCGCTGCAGCGCGGCAAGCGTGAGTTTTTCGATCCGGCCTATCGTGCGCAAGCTCTGAAAGTTATCACCGCTGCTGCGGCCGGCCAGCCGACGGGGGCAACAGTCGCGCAATGGACGCCGATTTCGGTGGCGAAGCTGGCGGGGCTCCTGGGCACAGCGGAAGTCGCGCTTGAAATCGCCAAGGAGCACGCGGAACGGCAATCGTCCGCAGCGCTTCGCAGTTTCGGACTTGGCGCCGGGCTGCTGGTCCTCTCGGTATTCTTTATCAGCGGAATGATGCTGCTGGTGTCGCGCCGCGTCACTAATCCGCTGCGCAATATCCAGGGCGCGATGCTCAAGCTTGCGGAGGTTGACGTGTCGGTCGTGCTTCCAGGGCTCGAGCGAAAGGACGAAATCGGTGCGGTCGCAAATGCGGTCGAGCGTTTCAAGGTTGTCGTGGTCGAAAAGGCGAAGGAAGAAGCCGACGAGGCGCTGAGACGTCAGGCTGCGGAGGCCGAATTGCAGGCGAAAGCGGCCGAGGAGCGGGCGCGTGCCGCCGATGAACAGGCCAGCGCTATGCGCGCGCTCGGCGAAGGCCTGAAGCGGCTGTCGGATGGCGATCTCACCATCCGGCTCGACGAGGGCTTCACGGACAACTATCGGGCCATCAAGGACGACTTCAACGCGACACTCGATCGCCTGCAGTCGACGATCGAGGCCATCGCACAGGCCAATGACGAGGTCTCCAACGCGGCGGCTGAAATCGCGGCGGCGACCACCGACCTGTCGCAGCGCACAGAGGAGCAGGCGGCCAGCCTCGAACAGACGTCGGCTTCGATGGAGGAAATCTCCGCGACGGTGAAACAGAATGCCGGCAACGCCCAGAACGCCAATTCGCTGACGCAGGGCACCGCCCAGATTGCCGATCAGGGCGGTGAGGTCGTGGCCGAGGCGGTCTCGGCCATGGCGCGGATCGAGGAATCCTCCCGCAAGATTTCCGACATCATTTCGGTGATCGACGAAATCGCGCGTCAGACCAACCTGCTGGCGCTCAACGCAGCAGTGGAAGCCGCGCGGGCCGGCGAAGCCGGACGTGGCTTCGCCGTGGTGGCGTCGGAAGTCCGCAGCCTCGCGCAGCGCTCCTCGCAGGCCGCGAAGGACATCAAGGACCTGATCGTCAATTCGTCGGTGCAGGTGCAGGACGGGGTCGGCCTGGTCAACCGCGCCGGCTCTTCGCTCGGCGAGATCGTGAATTCGATCAAGCAGGTCGCGGGCATCGTGTCCGACATCGCCAACGCCAGCGCGGAGCAGGCCACCGGTCTCGAGCAAATCAGCAAGGCACTGGTGCAGATGGACGAGGTCACCCAGCAGAATTCGGCGCTGGTCGAGCAGAATGCCGCCACCGCCAAGACGCTGGAGGATCAGCAGAGCGCAATGCGCGAGCGCATGAGCTTCTTCAACTTCGGCCAGACCGTGGCGCCACTGAATGTCGTCACCCCGGTCATCACCCGAAAGGCAGCGCCCGCGGTGAAGCCCGTTGGCAAGGGGGAGGCGAAGCCCGAGCCGAAAGAACCCGCGCGGCGTGTCGCGGCGGCTCCGCGTGTCCATGGCGCGAATGCGCTGAAGGAGGACGCGGGCTGGGACGAATTCTGATCCGCCGCAATTTCGTCGCCATCCGTCCATGAAACGGGTGGCGACGGCCTCCAACGCCGGGTTATCTGATTGCCGAGCAATCGGAGCAGCCGGTCATGGATCGCACGGCGCAGCGCTACCAGGTATTTGAAACCGCGATGGGCTTCTGCGCCATCGCCTGGACCAATGCCGGGATCGTCTGCTTGCGGTTACCGGAGAAAAACTCCGGCGATGCAGCGCGGGCGGTCCTGCGCCGGACGCGCGACGCATCGCCCTGTGAACCGACGCAGCAGATCGCTGATTGCATCGCCGCGGCACGGCGCTATTTCGAGGGGCAGCAAATTGATTTTTCGGGCTGGGCCCTCAACCTTGGACCGCAGGAGCCGTTTTTCGCGCAAGTCTATGACTTCGTCCGCAACCTGCGATGGGGCGAGACGACGACGTACGGCGCGGTGGCGAAAGCGCTGGGCGCCGGCCCGGAAGCCGCGCGCGATGTCGGTCGGGCGATGGCCCAGAATCCAGTGCCGCTGATTGTCCCATGCCACCGCGTGCTTGCGGCGGGCGGCAGGATCGGTGGCTTTTCGGCGCCGGGCGGGTCGGCGACCAAGGCACGGATGCTCGCGCTGGAAGGTGTCGACTTACGACCGGAGGAACCGGCGCAGCGGGCATTCGGATTTTAGGCTGACGCAGACGGATAAGCGCTTTCGTCTGTTACGCAGGTGCGCTAAGCGGGCCGCTTCGTTTTTCCGGCCCTCACGCTCCCATGATCCGCATCGACAATCTCTCCAAGCAGAACGGCCATCAGATCCTGTTCATCGAGGCCTCGGCCGCGTTGCATAAGGGCGAGAAGATCGGCCTCGTCGGGCCGAACGGCGCCGGCAAGACCACGCTGTTCCGGATGATCGCCGGAACCGAGCAGCCGGACGAAGGCCAGGTCTCGGTCGATCGCGGGCTGACCATCGGCTATTTCAGCCAGGACGTCGGCGAGATGAGCGGCCACAGCGCGGTGGCCGAAGTCATGGAGGGCGCCGGCCCGGTCAGCGCGGTCGCGGCCGAGTTGAAAGAACTGGAAGCGGCGATGACCGATCCGGATCGCGCCGACGAGATGGACGAGATTCTCGAACGCTACGGCGAGGTGCAGGCGCGGTTCGAGGAACTCGACGGCTATGCGCTCGATGCCCGGGCGCGCGAGGTGCTGGCGGGGCTTGGCTTCAGCCAGGAGATGATGGACGGCGACGTCGGCAATCTGTCAGGCGGCTGGAAGATGCGGGTCGCGCTCGCCCGCATCCTGCTGATGCGGCCGGACGGCATGCTGCTCGACGAGCCGTCGAACCATCTCGATCTCGAAAGCCTGATCTGGCTGGAAAGTTTCCTGAAGGGCTATGAGGGCGCGCTGCTGATGACCTCGCACGATCGCGAGTTCATGAATCGCGTCGTCAACAAGGTGATCGAGATCGACGGCGGCGGCCTGACCAGCTATTCGGGCAATTACGAATTCTATGCGCAGCAGCGCGCCATGAACGAAAAGCAGCAACAGGCGCAGTTCGAGCGCCAGCAGGCGATGCTGGCAAAGGAGATCAAGTTCATCGAGCGGTTCAAGGCGCGCGCGTCGCACGCCGCGCAGGTGCAGAGCCGGGTCAAGAAGCTCGACAAGATCGAACGGGTCGAGCCGCCCAAGCGCCGGCAGGCGATCGCGTTCGACTTCATGCCGCCGCCGCGTTCGGGCGACGATGTCGCCAGTCTGAAGAGCGTCCACAAATCATACGGCAGCAAGCGCATCTACGAGGGCCTCGATTTCCACATTGCCCGCACCGAGCGATGGTGCGTGCTCGGCATCAACGGCGCCGGCAAGTCGACTTTGCTGAAGCTTGTCACGGGCTCGACCGAGCCGGACGATGGCACGGTCACGGTCGGCGGCAGCGTCAAGATGGGCTATTTCGCCCAGCACGCCATGGACCTGATCGATGGCGAGCGCACCGTGTTCGAGGAGTTGGATTATTCGTTTCCGCAGGCAGGCCAAGGGCAATTGCGCACGCTCGCGGGCTGTTTCGGCTTTTCCGGCGATGATGTGGAGAAGCGCTGCCGCGTTCTCTCCGGTGGCGAAAAGGCGCGTCTGGTGATGGCGAAGATGCTGTTCGATCCGCCGAATTTCCTCGTTCTCGACGAGCCG
>JAEZBA010000509.1 GCA_023430245.1 Pseudomonadota bacterium | reverse complement strand
GGCGCATACCGTGCGTGACCGGCTGGTGGCGGCGCATGGCTGCGCGCCCGACGACATCCCCATTCATGTGATCAAGACGACAGGCGACCAGATCCTCGACCGGCCATTGTCCGAAGCCGGCGGCAAGGGCCTGTTCACGAAGGAAATCGAGGAGGCCCTGCTCTCGCAAACAATCGACATTGCGGTGCATTCATCCAAGGATATGCCGACGGCCCTGCCTAAGGGGCTCGCGTTGGTCGCCTATCTTGAGCGGGAAGACGTGCGCGATGTCTTCATCAGCCGCAAGGCCGCGACGATCGCCGATCTGCCCGCGGGCGCTCTGGTCGGAAGCGCGTCGCTGCGACGTCAGGCTCTGGTGAAACGGTTGCGGCCGGACCTGCGGGTCGAAGTGTTTCGCGGCAATGTGCAGTCGCGCCTGCGCAAACTCGGCGAGGGCGAGGTCGACGCGACATTGCTTGCGCTGGCCGGTTTGAAGCGACTCGGGCTCAAGGAGGTCGCAACTGCGATCCTGCCGCTCGATGTATTTCCACCCGCCGTCGGTCAGGGCGCGATCGGCATCGAGGCCCGCGAAAGCGACACGCGGACGCTCGATTTGCTGGCGCCGATTGCGGATCGCAATACCGCAATCGCGCTGGACACCGAACGCGCCTTTCTGGCGGCTCTTGACGGTTCATGCCGGACGCCGATTGCGGGCCACGCCATTGTCGAGGGCGATGGCGTGCGTTTTCGCGGCATGATCCTGCTCCCCGATGGCAGCGAAGCATTCGAGACTGCGCGGGACGGTGCGATTGCCGATGCCGTGCGCATGGGCGCCGATGCCGGCCGCGAATTGAAGGCGAAGGGCGGTCCCGATTTCTTCACCGGCGGATGACGGACGTGCGCCTGTTGCTGACGCGGCCCCGGTTTGAGGCGGAGCGCACCGCGGCGGCGCTGCGCGCGATGGGGCATGAGCCGGTCTTTGCGCCGGTGCTGGAGATCGAAACCATTCCCGACGCCGCAATCGGTCCCGGCCCGTATGCTGCGGTGCTGCTGACGAGCGGGAATGCCGCGCGCGCGATTGCGAAGCATCCGGATCGCGAGCGCGTCGTGGCGCTCGATTGCTTTGCGGTCGGTCCGCAGACCGCGGCTGCGGCCCGGCTGGCCGGCTTCGCCAATGTCTATTCCGCCGGTGGCGATGGCGGCGACCTGGCCCGGCTGATCGGGGAGCGGCAGGGCGGCGACAGCGAGCCACTTCTTTATCTTGCCGGCAACGATCGGGCGCGCGACATGGCCGCCGAACTGGTGCCCTACGGCGTGCGGCTCGATCTGGTGGTGGTTTACCGCGCCAGGGCCGCCGCGAGTTTCGCGCCTGACGTGGCCGCTGCCCTGAAAGCGGGTGAGTTCGACGGTGTGCTGCATTACTCGCGCCGCAGCACCGCTATTTTTGTCGATTGTGTCCGGGCCGCCGGCGCCGAAGCGGCCGGCGCGCGCCTGACGCATTTCTGCCTGTCGGCGCGTGCATCGGAACCGCTGGCTGCGATTAACGCCAAATCCATTCTTGTTGCGCAAAAAATGGATGAATCGGCGATGCTGGCGCTGGTCTCCGCGTCCTAAGGTCAAGTTGCCGCAATGCCTTATCCTTAGTATCGAGAAACCACGGGACCCCGGTTGCGGTTCTCGTCGTCTCGTCGCAGGAGACCGCGCATGGCCAATGAAAAGAACGATCCGAAAAAGCCGGCCGGTGCGGGCGCGCAGCCCCAGAAGCGGCCAAATACCATCGACCTGACGGCGACCGAAATTAAGCCGGAACCGGCGGCGAAACCCGAGACCCGGGCTGAGACGAAGCCCGAGCTCAAACCTGAGATCAAGACCGAACCGGTGACCAAACCCGAGCCGGTCAAGCAGGCGGCGGAGCCGGCCACCGCGCCCCCGCCCCCGCGCGCTGCCGAAACCGCGAAGGCCGCGCCGGAAAACGCCGGCCGAGCTACCAATACCGTCCCGCCGCCCGGCGATCACCGCGCGGCGGAGGCCCGGTCCTCGAAAGGCCTGCCCTGGCCGGTCATCGGGATCGCTCTCGCGGCTGCCGTCATATTTTTCGCGATCGGCATCGGGGCCGGCCAATGGCTGTCAAGCCGCTCGACACAAACGGGCGCGATTGCGACGCTGCCGCCCGAACTGCAGGCGCGTATCGACAAGCTGGAAGCGCAGCTCGGAGCGCCGCCGAAAGAAGATTCGCAATTGCAGGCGCGGCTGGCCAAACTCGAAGCGCAGCTCAACGCGCCACGCGCCGGTGATCAGCAACTCGTTGCGCGCATCGCAGCCGCCGAAGCCGCCGTTAAGACCCTCGCCGACATGACCGCATCGCGCGAAAAGCGCAGCGACGACATCGCGGCGTTGGCGAATGAAGCGCGCGAGCGTGCATCCAGTGCGGTGTCCGCCGCCGAAGCGGCGCAGAAATCGCAAGGCCCGTCGCCGGAAGCGCGCGCCGATCTCGATGCACTCAACACGCGGATTGCAAGCCTCGAACAATCTGCGCGGGACAGCCAGGCCGAACTCGCGCGCCGGCTGACCGCGGATGATGCCAAAGGCCGCTTCGCGATCGCGGCGATTGCGTTGCGCGATGCCGTCGCCAGCGGCCTTCCGTTTACCGCGGAGCTTGCCGCGGTGAAGTCGCTGTCCGGGGATGCGGCCGCCTTCGCGCCGCTGGAGCCATTCGCGGCGTCCGGTGAACCGAGCGCGAGTGCGCTCGGCCGCGAACTCGCCGGCCTGATGCCGGCGATCTGGAAAATCGCGCGCAAGGACGAACCGCAAACAGGCTCATTCCTTGAGCGGCTGCAAGCGAACGCCGAGAAGATCGTAAGAATCCGGCCGGCGGGCGAGGTGGCGGGAGACGACCCGGCCAGCGTCAGGGCTCGAATCGAGGGTCGTGCCGGCAGTTCCGATATTCGCGGCGCGCTGGCCGAACTAGCGAAGCTTCCGCCGGACGCCCGCGCGCCCGCTGCAGGCTGGATCGAAAAGGCGGAAGCACGCAATGCGGCGATTGCGGCCGCGCGCAATATCTCACAGACCGCGCTGAGCGCGCTTGTGAAGCCCGGATCGTGAGGCGGACACTGCGATGATTCGGGTTGCGCTGTTTTTTGTTGTCGTCGGACTGATCGCGCTTGGTGTGACGTGGTTTGCCGACCGTCCGGGCGATGTTTCCATCACCTGGCTCGGCTGGCGGATCGAGACCTCGCTGATGGTGCTGATGGCCGCACTCCTCGCGGTGGTCGCGGCCTGTCTGCTGCTGTGGTCGATCCTGCGCGGATTGTGGCGTTCGCCGGCGCGGATGTCGGCTGCGCTTCGCAATCGGCGCGAGATGCGTGGACAGCGTGCGATCATGCGCGGATTGATCGCGGTCGGTGCCGGCGATGCACGCGCGGCCCAGCGCTATGCTGATGAGGTGCGGAAGATTGCGCCCGGCGATCCGCTGGCGCTGCTGCTGACGGCGCAGGCCGCACAACTGGCCGGCGACCGCACGGCTGCGGAAAATTCGTTCCGCCGCATGGCCGGCGATGAACGCACCAAGCTGCTCGGCCTACGCGGTCTGTTCATCGAGGCGCAGCGTCGCGACGATCTCGCAGGCGCGAGCGCCTATGCCGAGGAGGCCGCGAAGATCGCGCCGGCGTTGAAGTGGGCCGGCGACGCGGTATTACAGATCAGTTGCGCGCGCGGCGACTTCGCCGGTGCGCTCGACATGCTGGAGAAAAACCGTGCGGCCGGCGCGCTTGAGCGGGCGAACTACCGCCGTCAGCGCGCGGTGCTGCTCACCGCACGCGCGCTCTCGCTGCAGGACAGCGAACGCGAGACCTCGCAGCCGCTGGTCTACGAAGCGGTGAAGCTTGCGCCCGATCTGGTGCCCGCGGTGGCGCTCGCCGCGCGTTATCTCGCGGAAGCCGGAGACCTGCGCAAGGCAAGCCGCATGATCGAGCGGGCGTGGGAGGTTACGCCGCATCCCGATCTCGCCGAGACATACGCCTATCTGCGCTTTGGCGATTCAGCCCGCGACCGGCTCACCCGGGTGCGAAGGCTTGCCGGACTTGCGCCCAATCACGTCGAGAGCGCGCTGGCGCTTGCACGCGCGGCAATCGATGCGCGTGAATTCCGCGAGGCGCGCAATGCCCTGTCCGGCTTCCTCGCGCAGCCCACGCAACGCGTGGCGCTGCTGATGGCCGATCTCGAACAGGCTGAGTTCGCCGATGAAGGGCGGTCGCGCGAATGGACCGCGCGGGCGGTCTATGCCGCACGCGATCCGGCCTGGACGGCGGATGGATTTGTGTCCGAGCAATGGATGCCGATGTCGCCGGTGTCGGGCCGCATCGATGCCTTCGAATGGAAGGCGCCGGTTGCCGCCATCGCGTCGGCGCCCGCTGCCGATGAGGTTGTGGCGGAACCAGAACCGGCGCGTCCGGTCATCGAGGCAAAGTCGGCTGCGCCGATTCCGGTCCCGCCGCCGTCCGGCTCGGCGCCTGCTGCTGCGGTAACGCCGGCTCCGGGTCCGGCGACACCCGCTGCGATGCCCTCAATCGCCGGCCGCCGTGCTGCCGGAGCGCGTGAGGTGCCCGAAACGGTGGTGCCGATAGCGCATGTTCCGGACGACCCAGGGCCCGATCCGGACCAGGAACGCGAGCCGCAGCCGGACTCGACGTCCAGTTCGCCCGGCTGGAAGCGGCTGTTCTTTTTCTGATCCGGCGGGACTGCGCCTTGAAAAGTGAGGGTCAGGCGGCTATCAGGAGCGCCTTACCGCATTGCAGTGAGCCGGCGTAGCTCAGTGGTAGAGCATCCGCTTCGTAAGCGGGTGGTCGGGGGTTCAAATCCCTCCGCCGGCACCAGTTGCTTCATTGTCCGGCCCGGACACACTGGTAAGAGATCGCCTTCACGCGCCACCGCAGCCGGGACATGAGTGACGACCCCACACCGTACAGGTGTCGTTGGGTTACGAGCATGCCGCTTCAGGCCCGCTAACCGCGTTCGTGTCGCGTGACGGCGAAAGCGTGACGTGATCGCAAACATTATGGGCAGGTGGCCCATGCGGTGATGGTGCGCGAGTTGCGAAGCGCGGCGGACGATGCTGCCTCCTCTGGATGCGCGCCTCACTCTTCGGCCGGACACGTCACCATATTGCTGATGTTCCTGATGACGCGAGCAAGGTTCGTGACATACGGTCGTGCATGACGCGAACAAAATTGGCCGGTTGCATGAGCTCAGGAGCTCTTTTGTGACACACGGCAGTCAAACCACCACATCGACATTCACGCGCGGTCGATCGTTTGCGGCGTGCCGGCCGCGCAGTGACACCGCACGCACCGAAACTGAGTGCGTGCTGCAACGGACTTGAGATTAAGAATAAATCCAAACAAGAGAAATAGATTGCCGAGTACGCGCGCCGACGTGTAGGGACACCGAAGCTCTGCAGAGACATCTGCACATCGACGCTAGCAAGCCAATCAAGCCAGCCAAGCGGGTCATTCATCGCGGGAGGCTTGGCTATGGCAATTACGGTTACCGTCGGTAATAGCAGCGGCATCGCAGCGGCATCAATGTAACAGCCTATCTTGCCGACTTCGACGCGGCTTTCGCGCCGAGTGGCTTCGGATATTTCTCCGGCAGCCTGTATTCGGGCGATCAGTATGCTGCCACCGAGCAACCCAACCTGATCCCGAATGTAAACAGGAAAGCCATGGTCTTCGATTCGACCGGGGGCTTCTCCTATGAGTTTGCCACCCATATCGTCAGTGGCTCTGTCGGTGCGGTCTCATTCGGTTACGGCGTCGCGAACAATTCCGGATCGTTCCAGCTATCGCGGCTGGATCTGCAAATCTCCGGGCTCACCTCCGGTAATTCGGCGAACACGATCCTTTCAGAGGCGATTGCCGGCAACATCGCGACGCTTCTCAATCTGCTTGCCACGAACGATGTCAACTTTATCGGCGGCGCCGGCAACGACACATTTGTGTATGACGGTCGTGGCGCTGACATCGTTAC
>JAEZBA010000425.1 GCA_023430245.1 Pseudomonadota bacterium | reverse complement strand
CCGGCGGACAGATCGGACCTGGCGCCCTGCTGGCGGTTTGCGGACCCAGCGGTGCAGGCAAGGACTCGCTGTTGCAGCGCGCGCGACAGATGTTTGCCGAAGCGCCGGATGTCGTTTTTCCCCGGCGGATCGTGACCCGGCCTGCCACGGACGCGGAAGATCACGATACGACCAGTCCCGACGCTTTCGACCAGATGCGGGCTAACGGCGCCTTTGCAATAAGCTGGGAGGCGCACGGGCTCAAATATGCGCTTCCTGCTTCGGTGGACAGCGATATAGTCGCTGCGCGTTGTGTCGTCTGCAACGTGTCGCGCGCCATTCTCCCCGATCTGCGCTGGCGTTACACCCGCGCGGTCGCCATTCTGGTAACCGCGCCGCCCGATATTCTGCTGGCGCGGATCGCCTCGCGCGCCCGTCCGACCGACGGCCATCATGCCGACCGCCTTGCGCGGTCCGCCGGCTTCGATCGCACGCTTGCCGCCGATATCGTGATCGACAATACCGGCTCGCTTGAAGACGGAGCGCGCGAACTGTGTCGTGCAATCGACAGCCAGCGCGGTGTGACGCGAGCGTAGACGTCACGGAATGACAAAGGATCACCTGCCACGATACGCGGTCTACTTCACAGCCGAACCGGGATCGCCGCTCGCGCGCTTCGGCGCGGGCGTCATCGGCTATGATTCCGATACCGGGCGCGACGTCCCTCACCTGGCGTTGGACGCAGTGCCGCCGGCGGAACTGGTTGCCGTAACGCAGGCTCCGCGCCGCTACGGATTTCACGCCACATTGGTCGCGCCATTCCATCTCGCGAACGAGAGCACCGAAGACCAACTCCGCCGGGCCGTTGCAGATTTCGGCGACGTCACCGAGGCCGCCCTGCTCGGCCAGCTTGAGGTGAGCATCATGTCCGGCTTTATCGCGTTGACGCCGCGCGGCGATTGCGACGCGGTCAACCGGCTGGCGGCTCGCTGCGTTACGTTTTTCGATCGCTATCGCGCCCCCCTGAGCGCGCACGATCTCGCCCGCAGGAGCAACGGCGAGCTTTCGGTACGGCAGCAGCGGAACCTCGACCGCTGTGGCTACGCTTATGTGTTCGACGACTTCCGTTTTCACATGACGCTGACCGGTCAGCTTGCGCCCGACGCCCAGCAACGTCTGCAAGAGGCGATATCGGAAGCATTTCGTCCAATTGCGAATCTGACCCACTACATCGAGAGCCTGTCCCTGATGCGGCAACGTGACCCAGACTCCCGTTTTGAGGTGATCGCACGCGAAGCGCTGTCCCGGCGCGTCTGAAGATGACGAATTGATGACAGTCCAAATTCGGCTTGCAGCGCAAAAAAATTGTTCGGGAGACGTGGCAAAGCACATGACGCTTGTCTGACAGGATCATGACAGCGCATGACCGTTCTCGAACGCAAATTCCCGCTAACAACTTGTGCACAGACGATTATTTTCGTCGTTCGTATTGTCACATGACTATCGAGCGCCTCCGCTACGCCATCCATTAAGCAGAAAGCGGAGGCTCCAATGCTTGAGCTTAATGGCGTGTCGCGCCGGTTCGGCGATACGGTCGCCGTGTCCGACGTGTCGATCAAGATCAAGGCCGGCAGCTTCGTTGGCGTCATCGGCCGTTCCGGTGCGGGCAAGTCAACCTTGTTGCGGATGGTGAACCGGCTGGTCGATCCATCGGCCGGCCGCATTGTCTTCGATGGCGAGGATGTCACCTCGCTGCGGGGCGCGCCGCTCCGCGCGTGGCGCGCCCGTGCAGCCATGATCTTTCAGCAATTCAACCTTGTTCCGCGCCTGGACGTTCTCACGAATGTCCTGCTCGGTTCGATCAGCAGACGGCCTACGCTTTCCTCCCTGCTTTGCCGCTTCACCGACCATGATCGTGCCATGGCTGTGGAAGCCATGGAGCGTCTTGACCTCATGCCATACGCGTTTCAGCGTGCGGGGACGCTGTCCGGCGGGCAACAACAACGCGTCGCCATCGCCCGGGCGTTGATGCAGAGACCGTCACTCCTCCTTGCAGACGAACCGATCGCCTCGCTCGACCCGCGCAATGCGGCCCGGGTCATGGATTCGCTAAAGACCATCAATTGCGAGGATGGGATCACGATTCTCTGCAACCTGCACACCATCGATGCGGCACGTCAGTATTCCGACCGCATCATCGGGATGGCCAACGGCAGGGTCGTGTTCGACGGCAGTCCCGCGGAGCTCACCTCTGCGACCATGCGCGAGATTTACCAGATCGGCGAACAGGAAGCGGACGTGACCGAGGAGATCACCTCAACCACAGGATGGCTCAGCCCGCAGCCCGCATTTGCTGCTGCGCCGGCGTGAATGAAGTCAAGACGCAGCTCGATCAAACCGCAGCTCGATGAGGGGTACAATGAACGCAACTATCCGTTCGCTTGCGAAAACGGCGTTGATATCGACGATGTTGCTGACTGGCGCCACGGCGGCCTCGTCCGCCGACTGGCGCGACAAGTACAAGGTCATCAAGGTCGGTGCTGTGACCGTCGAGAATCAGGGAGCGACAATCACCCGGTACAAGCCGTTTGCTGATTACTTGGAGAAAAAATTCGGCGTGAAGGTCGAGGTCTTCACGGCTTCCGACTATGCCGGCATTGTGCAGGCGTTGTCGGCCGGACAGATTCAACTCGCCCGTCTTGGCGGCGCCTCCTATGCGGCGGGTTATATTGATAGCGAGGGCGAGATCGAGCCGCTGGTCATGAATGTCGAGCCGAATGGTGGCAAAGGCTACCACTCGGTTCTCATCGTTCGCTCGGACAGCCCCTACAAGTCGATTGCGGACCTGAAGGGCAAGAGCCTGGCCTGGGCCGATCCGAATTCGACCTCGGGCTATCTCGTGCCGAACGCCTCCCTTCGCGATGCTGGCATCGATCCGCAAAAGCATTTCAGTCGGACCGTGTTCTCCGGCGGTCACGAGCAAAGCGTACTCGGCGTGCTCAAGGGCAATTTCGACAGCGCGTTTACCTGGACGTCGCCCGGGCATCAGGCCGGACAGTTCCGGATCATGATGGATCGCGGCATGCTCAAACTTGAAGATGTCCGGATCGTCTGGGAATCGCCGCTGATCGCCAATCCGCCGTGGGCCGTGTCCAAGAAGATCCCGGCAGATATGCGCAAGGACCTGCTAGACATGTTCGTCAATCTCGCGAAGGACGACATGGCGATGGCGGAAGCGGCGGCACAGGGGAAGACCAGCGGCTTCGAGCCGGTGGGTCACGAAACCTACAAGACCTTCGTGACGATTGCGGAAGATCAGCGCAAGGCACGGCGGAAGCAATAGGTGGCACGTCCGCTCCTGCATGTTGTGACCTGCCCTGATGCAGCGCGCCGAAATGCGCGACGCATCAGGAGCATGGCGGGGCTCGATCCAGAACGACGGCGTCCGCCATGCGATTAGTGCCGTCGTTACCCGGCGCTGCGCCCGCCATTGACCCTTCCTTTCAACGCCAGTTCAACGAGTTGCGCCGGCAGCGGCGTTTGCGGACGCTGCTTGGACTGGGACTTTTTCTTCTGCTTTTCTTCGCGGCATCGATTATCGGCAAATTCAGTCCCGCAGCGCTGATCGAGGGCGCGCCGAAACTCGGCGACTATATAGCGCGAACCCTACCGGTTCTACGCTGGGACAGCCTGGGCGCCGATATCGGCGAGTGGTTTTACGGTATCCGCAAATGGCTCGACCTGTTGCTCGAAACCGTGCTGATGGCCTATCTCGCCACGCTCCTCGGTTCGGTGGGCGCCCTCGGCCTGTGCTTTTGTGCGTCGCGCAATCTCACTCCACATATGTGGAGCTATGTCGTTGCACGTCGGGTTGCGGAATTCTTCCGTACGGTACCGGACCTGGTCTTCGCGCTGATCTTCGTTTTTGCTTTCGGGCTGGGACCGTTGCCCGGCATTCTCGCGATGGCGCTGCATTCGCTTGGGGCGAACGTGAAGCTGTTCTCGGAAGCGAACGAGAATATCGACATGGGGCCGGTTGAGGGACTGCGCTCATCCGGTGCGAATTGGGTGCAGACCATGCGCTTTGCGGTGCTGCCGCAGGTCATGCCCAATTATGCGTCCTATGTACTCTGGCGCTTCGAGATCAACGTGCGAACCGCCGCGGTGATGGGCTTCGTTGGCGCAGGCGGAATCGGGATGGAACTGATGACCGCCGTTCGCTCGCTCTATTATGAAGATATCAGCGCCATTCTCATTCTCATCGTCCTGACCGTGACCATGATCGACCTGGGTTGCGAGAAGCTGCGGCACTGGCTGATCGGACGGGAGACGTTCGAATGATCGACCGGATCATGAGTGCGGCCCGGTTGGCGGATTTCAAGCGGCGACACCCGCTCGCGTTCCGGAGACCGCTGCGCGAACGGCTGCTCGTGACCGGCGCATGGACCGGATTCGCAGTCCTGACGACCTATTGCCTGTGGCGGTTCGAGGTCTCGCCTATCAAGCTTTGGTCCGGAATGGGCGAACTCGGCGCGATCGTCACGCAGTTATTCCCGCCAATGCCGGGCGATCAGCCGCGGGAAATCTTCGCAGCGTTGCTCGAGACGGTCGCGATGGCGTTTATCGGAACCACGCTTGCCGCGATCATGGCCTTTCCGCTTGCGTTTCTCGCTGCGAAGAACACGTTTCCGTTCGGATTTGCGCGGTTTGGTGTCCGCCGCTTCATGGATGTTCTGCGCGGAATCGACCAATTGATCTGGGCCCTGATTTTCGTTCGCGCCGTCGGTCTGGGGCCAATGGCCGGCATCATGGCGATCACGATCTCCGATACCGGGACCCTGGCGAAGTTGTTTTCGGAATCGATCGAGAATATCGAGAAAAAGCCGGCTGAAGGGTTGCGCGCTGCCGGCGCCAACAACACCCAGACATTGCGGTTCGCGATCGTGCCCCAGGTCGTGCCAATGGTTCTCTCCAGCGCCCTGTATATGTT
>JAEZBA010000341.1 GCA_023430245.1 Pseudomonadota bacterium | reverse complement strand
GTGTCTTTCGTGCAGCGCGATCTCGCTGCCATCCTGCCGCGCGCCAAGATCGCCGGCACGGTGCCGATGGACGAGATCCTCGCCACCGTGCGCGAAGCCGCCAACTGGAATTCCAACGACACCAATGCCCGCTACCAGGTGGTCGGCCTGGCTCCGACGACCCGCGCCCTCGGCTACGCCGCCGACGGCAATCCCGATCCCTATGCCGGGTTCGAGGCACGCATTGTCCCTGAGAACATTACGCTGCTTCCCAAAAGCAGCACCGCGGCCAGCAGCGCCAACGAGCGCACGATTGTCGTCAAGAAGGGCGACAACGTCTCGAGCATCCTTCGCGAACTCGGCGCCTTGCCGGAAGAGGTCCGCGCCATAGCCTCGGCGCTCGGCTTCCGCGGCCGCGACAACGGACTGAAGGAGGGGCAACGGCTGCGAATTCTGCTGTCGACCGTTCCCGGAACCAGCCGGCAACAGCCTGCCCGCGTCATCGTCGCGAACGATGTCGCGGTCGAGGCGGTGATCGCGCTGTCCGATCTCGGACGCTATGTGTCGGTGGATGTCGCGGCAATGAACACCGCCGCGGTCGCCGAGGCGCGCGAGGACGATGAGGAGGACGACGGCCGCGGTGTGAGGCTCTATCAGAGCATCTACGAGACGGCGCTCCGCAACCAGATTCCGCGTGCCGTAATCGACGATATGATCCGCGTCTATTCCTACGACGTGGACTTCCAGCGCAAGGTCCAGCCGGGCGACTCGTTCGACGTTCTTTATGCTGGCGACGAAGAGTCGCCGGCGGGCGTCGAGAACCGCAACGACGTCCTGTTCGCGGCGTTGACCGTCGGCGGCGAGCTGCGGAAGTTCTATCGCTTCCAGACTCCAGACGACAATATCGTCGACTATTACGACGAAACCGGAAAGAGCGCGAAGAAGTTCCTGGTCCGCAAACCGATCTCCGACGGCATTCTGCGCTCCGGCTTCGGCGTGCGCCGCCATCCGATTTTGGGCTACGCCAAGATGCATACCGGCGTGGTCTGGGCTGCCCCGCACGGCACCGCGATCTACTCGGCCGGCAACGGAGAGGTCGAGAGAGTCGGCTGGGAGGGCGGCTACGGCAAATATATCCGCATCCGGCACACCAACGGCTACGAGACGGCCTACGGCCACATGACCGCCTATGCCCGCGGCATCGAGCCTGGCGCGAAGGTGCGGCAGGGACAGGTGATCGGCTTCGTCGGCTCCACCGGCCTGTCGACTGGTGCCCATCTGCACTACGAGATCATGGTCAACGGCCGCTTCGTCGATCCGATGCGTATCAGGCTGCCGCGTGGCCGCGTGCTGGAAGACCGTGTCCTCGCGAAGTTCGAGGAAGAGCGCGAACGCATCGACGGCATGATGGCGCGCGGTGGCGCACGCGTGGCCCAGACCGGCACGACGACACGCTGATCGCCAGGATCAAACGCGGCCGCCCTCTCGCGGCCGCAGCTTGACGTCCCCCGCAAATGGTCACCGTAGCTTTTTCCGCAGGCCCGATTTTTGCAGACCCGATGCCTCGGAGCGGACTCACGCTCCATGCTTTGACAGACACCGGACGGGGCAAGATGCGAGGCAAGGCAGGTTCGACGAAGGCAGCGGGCAGATTGCCCGCCAACCGCGGCACCCCCGCCGCCGTAACCGTCATCGATCACCCGATGATGCAGCACAAGCTCACTCTGCTGCGCGAGCAATCCACCACGACGAACGAATTCCGGCAGGTCATGCGCGAGATCGGGCCGATCCTGCTCTATGAGGCGACGCGCGATCTGCCGCTGACGGATCGCAAGATCAAGACACCCCTGAAGACCGTGCGCGCGCCGGTACTCGCTGGCAAGAAGCTCTGTCTGGTGCCGGTGCTCCGGGCCGGTCTCGGGATGGTCGATGCGATGCTGTCTTTCGCCCCGTCGGCGCGGGTTGGGCATATCGGCCTCTATCGCGACCCCAAAACGCTGGAGGCGATCGAGTATTATTTCAACAAGCCGCGGTCGTTGCAGGAGCGGCATGTCATCGTGGTCGATCCAATGCTGGCGACCGGCCATTCGGCGGTCGCGGCGCTGTCCCGGCTGAAACAGGCCGGTGCCAGAACGCTCAAGCTGGCCTGCCTGCTCGCGGCCCCCGCCGGGATCGCGCTCGTGCAAAGCGAGCACCCGGACGTGCCGATCTACGTGGTTTCGATCGACGAGAAGCTGGACGATCACGCCTATATCGTGCCGGGACTGGGGGACGCAGGCGACCGCCTGTTCGGCACCAAGAAGGCGGCGAAAGCCCCAAAAACCAGAAAGCCGCGAGGCGCATAGCGCAAGGCGCGGCCCCCTCCCCGCACGCGCAGGGAGAGGGACCACGCCAACTATGCCGCTTCCTTCACACCCTGACCGTTGAAGGTCAGGCCGTTCTTGCCGGCCGAGACCTTCACCGCGTCTCCGTCCTTGATCTTGCCGGACAGGATCAGTTCGGCGAGCGGATCCTGCAGATTCTTCTGGATCACGCGTTTGAGCGGACGCGCGCCATAGGCCGGATCGTAGCCCTTGTCGGCGAGCCACTCACGCGCCGCCGGTTCGAGCTTGATAGTGATCTTGCGATCGTCGAGCAGCTTCAGCAGCCGCTGCAGCTGGATGTCGACAATGCGGCTCATGTCCTCGCGGCGCAGCCGGTGGAACAGCAGGATCTCGTCCACGCGGTTGAGGAATTCGGGCCGGAAGTTCGCCCGCACCACCGCCATCACCTGGTCGCGCACGGCGTCCGAATCCTCGCCCTCCTTCTGGTTCACCAGATATTCGGCGCCAAGATTGGACGTCATCACGATCAGCGTGTTGCGGAAGTCCACGGTGCGGCCCTGACCGTCGGTCAGCCGGCCGTCGTCCAGCACCTGCAGCAGCACGTTGAACACATCCGGATGCGCCTTTTCGATCTCGTCGAACAGGATCACCTGATAGGGCCTGCGCCGCACCGCTTCGGTGAGCGCCCCGCCCTCCTCGTAACCGACATAGCCCGGAGGCGCGCCGATCAGCCGGGCGACCGAATGCTTCTCCATGTATTCCGACATGTCGATGCGCACGAGCGCATGCTCGTCGTCGAACAGGAATTCGGCGAGCGCCTTGGTCAGTTCGGTCTTGCCGACGCCGGTCGGCCCCAGGAACATGAACGAGCCGATCGGCCGGTTCGGATCCTGCAGGCCCGCACGCGCGCGGCGCACCGCGGTCGAAACCGCCTGCACCGCTTCCTTCTGGCCAATGACGCGCTTGGTGATCTGCTCTTCCATCTTGAGCAGCTTCTCGCGTTCGCCTTCCATCATGCGATCGACCGGGATGCCGGTCCAGCGCGATACGACGCCGGCGATATGGCTTGCGGTCACCGCTTCTTCCGACAGCACGGCACCGGCCGCGCTTTGCTCCTCGACATCCTTCAGTTGCTTTTCCAGCTTCGGAAGCTTGTCGTATTGCAATTCACCCGCGCGCTGATAATCGCCGCGGCGCGTCGCGTCCGCGAGCTCGTTCTTCAGCTTGTCGAGTTCCTTTTGCAGGTCCGCGGTCTTGGTGAGCTTGTCCTTCTCGGACTTCCACTTCGCCGTCAGCGCGTCGGCCTCTTCTTCGAGATCGGCCAGCTCCTTTTCGAGCTTCTTGAGACGGTCCTTGGAGCCTGCATCCTTCTCCTTGCGCAGCGCCTCCTGCTCGATCTTCCGCCGCACGATTTCGCGGTCGAGATTGTCGAGCTCTTCCGGCTTGGAATCGATCTGCATGCGCAGCCGCGCAGCCGCCTCGTCCACCAGGTCGATCGCCTTGTCGGGCAGGAAGCGGTCGGTGATGTAGCGGTTCGACAGGGTCGCCGCCGCGACCAGGGCCGCGTCCGCAACTTTCACCTTGTGATGCGCCTCGTATTTCTCCTTCAGCCCGCGCAGGATCGAGATCGTATCCTCGACAGAGGGCTCTTCGACGAAGACCGGCTGGAAGCGACGGGCAAGCGCGGCGTCCTTCTCGACATGCTTCCTGTATTCGTCGAGCGTGGTGGCGCCGACGCAATGCAGTTCGCCGCGCGCCAGCGCCGGCTTGAGCAGGTTCGAGGCATCCATCGCCCCGTCCGCCTTGCCGGCTCCGACCAGCGTATGCATCTCGTCGATGAAGAGGATGATCTGGCCGTCCGATCCACCGACTTCGGTCAGCACCGCCTTCAGCCGCTCCTCGAACTCGCCGCGATATTTCGCGCCGGCGATCAGCGCGCCCATGTCGAGCGCCAGCAGCTTCTTGTCCTCGAGCGATTCCGGCACGTCGCCGTTGACGATGCGCAGCGCCAGTCCTTCGACGATGGCGGTCTTGCCGACGCCCGGCTCACCGATCAGCACCGGATTGTTCTTGGTCCGGCGTGACAGCACCTGGATGGTGCGGCGGATTTCCTCATCGCGGCCGATCACCGGATCGAGCTTGCCGTCGCGCGCCGCCTGCGTCAGGTCGCGGGCATATTTCTTCAGCGCGTCATAGGCATTTTCAGCCGTCGGCGTATCGGCGGTGCGGCCCTTGCGGATCGCCTCGATCGCCGTATTGAGATTTTGCGGGGTGACGCCGACGCGCTGCAGGATCTTGCCGGCATCGCTGTCGCGATCCATGGCAAAGGCCAGCAACAGCCGTTCGACGG
>JAEZBA010000298.1 GCA_023430245.1 Pseudomonadota bacterium | reverse complement strand
GCAGGCCCGCATCGGGCTGGGAGGCTAATTCATCATGGGCATGGATCTCGAGAGGCGGATTCGCAACGTCACCGCCGTTCTTGGGCCGACCAATACCGGCAAGACGCATCTGGCGATCGAGCGGATGCTCGGTCACGACACCGGCATGATCGGTCTGCCGCTACGGCTGCTCGCGCGTGAGGTTTACGACAAGATCGTCCAGCGCGTCGGCGTCGACAAGGTTGCGCTCATCACCGGGGAAGAGAAGATCAAGCCGGAGAACCCGCGCTTCTGGGTCTCGACCGTCGAAGCGATGCCGCGCGAGGTCGACGTCGACTTCCTCGCCATCGACGAGATTCAGCTCGCTGCTGATCCAGAACGCGGACACGTCTTCACGGATCGCCTCCTGCACGCGCGTGGCAAGCTGGAGACGTTGATGCTCGGCGCAGGCACGATGCGCGAAGCCATCAGCGAAATCATTCCCGGCGCCAACTTCATATCCAGGCCGCGGCTGTCGAAGCTCACGTATTCCGGCCAGAAGAAGATCACGCGGCTTCCGGCACGCACTGCCGTCGTGGCGTTTTCTGCCAACGATGTCTATTCGATTGCCGAATTGATCCGCCGCCAGCGCGGTGGCGCTGCGGTGGTGCTCGGCGCGCTGTCGCCACGGACGCGCAATGCCCAGGTCGCGCTCTATCAATCGGGCGACGTCGATTTCCTCATCGCCACCGACGCGATCGGGATGGGGCTTAACCTCACCGTCGACCACATCGCGTTCTCATCGGTGCGCAAGTTCGACGGCCAGACGCATCGCACCCTGACGCCGGCCGAACTGGCCCAGATCGCCGGTCGTGCGGGCCGCCACATGAACGACGGCACGTTCGGGGTGACCGGCGATGTCGAGCCGTTCGAGGCCGATCTCGTCGAGCGCATCGAAACGCACACCTTTGACACCGTGAAATTGCTGCAGTGGCGGAGCCGCGATCTCGATTTCGCATCGCTGGATCGTCTGCGTGACAGCCTGCGCCAGTTCCCGCGCGAGGCGCGTTTGGCGCGCGCGCGCATGGCCGACGATGTGTTGGCGCTCGAAACGGTCAGTCAGGATCGCGATATCGCCAATCTGGCCGGAGGCCCGGCCGCGGTCGCCACGCTGTGGGATGTCTGCCAGGTTCCGGACTATCGCAAGATCTCCTCCCAGAACCACGCTGAGCTCGTCTCGACGCTGTACCGCTTCCTTATGACGGGTGAAGAACGCATTCCGGAGGACTGGTTCGCCAAGCAGGTCGAACTTGCTGACCGCACCGATGGCGATCTCGATACGCTTTCAAACCGGATCGCTCATATCCGGACCTGGACGTTCGTCTCCAACCGCGCAAACTGGCTGCGTGATCCCTCGCATTGGCAGGAACGCACGCGCGCGATCGAGGACAGTCTCTCAGACGCACTACACGAACAGCTGACGCAGCGTTTCGTCGACCGCCGCACCAGCGCGCTGATGCGTGGCATGCGCGAAGACAACCTCAGCGCTGAAATCTCCGACGACGGCGCAATTCAGGTCGAGAACCACTATGTCGGCCGCCTCAAGGGCTTCTTGTTCTCTCCCGATGCACAGGCGGAAGGCATTCACGGCAAAGCCGCGCGCAATGCAGCGATGCAAGTCGTCTCGAAAGAACTCGGCATGCGGACGCGTCGCGTCGCCGCCGCGCGCAACGACGCCTTCAAACTGACCCCGCGCGGTCGCGTGCTGTGGCGTGGCGATGAGATCGCGCGTCTCGAACCGGGCGAAAATCCGCTGAAACCGCAGGTCGTGCTGCTGGTCGATGAAAACCTGCAGGCCGCAGACAAGGAGAAAGTCCAGGAGCGCGTCACGACCTGGGTGGCCGACACCATCCGCGAACGATTGAAGCCGCTGGTCGAATTATCCGAAGCGCAGGACGTGTCGGGTCTCGCCCGCGGCATTGCCTTCCGGATGACGGAAAACTTCGGGGCGGTGCGGCGTGACAGCATCGCGGAGGAAATGAAGTCTCTCGACCAGGCAGGCCGCGCTCAACTGCGCCGCTATGGCGTGCGATTTGGCGCGTTCAATATCTACTTCCCGATCCTGCTGAAGCCAGCCGCCGCCGAACTCACGCTGGCATTGAGGACGCTGAAGAACGCCGCGGCGAACGGTCTGTCTCTAGATACACTTCCGCAGCCGCCACGCCCCGGCCTGACATCAGCGGTCGCCGATCCGGCCATTCCGGAAGCGTTTTATCGGGCCAGCGGCTATCACGTTTGCGGTCCCCGCGCGGTCCGCATCGATATCCTGGAGCGGCTCGCGGATCTGATCCGCCCGCTGCTGTCCTGGCGGGCCAAGCCGGAAAATCCATCAGCGCCGCCGAAGGGCTCGACAGGCGATGGCGGCTTCGTCGTGATCCCGGAGATGATGTCGATCCTCGGCTGCTCGCCGGATGAATTGGGCGCGGTGTTCAAGAGCCTCGGCTTCAGGCTCGATCGCCGGCCGATCAAAGCCAAACCTGTCGAAGCAGAACCGTCAGCGGCGACCGAAGTCGCTGCTGCCCCATCGGAGCCGCCCATCGTCGATCCCACTGTGCCGGTTGCAGATGCCGATCTGCAGTCCGCAGCAGCGCTTCCGCCGGGCTCCCTGGCGCCCGAACCTGCTCAGGTCGATCTCACCGAGAGCCAGCCAGCAACGGTCGAAGCCGAGGCGTCGGATTCTCCGTCGGAGCCGGTAGCGGAAACCGCAGCCGCCGAGGGCGAAGTTTCGACCGCCCCGTCGGGGACCGCAGATGCCGATCCATCAGCCGCTCCCGCCGAACAGGCCAGCGCGCCTGAGGAGATCAAGTACGAGGACGTCTGGCGGCCGCGGCGCCGCCACGAGGGACCGCGGCCTGATCACCGCCGCCAGGATCGGCGCGAAGCAGGCGAAGGAAACGATAGCCGGCGCGGGCGTCATCATCAGCGCCGCGACAACAAACCGGCGACCGCGACCGAACCCAATACAGCGGCCCCGGCCAGCACGGAACGCGCGGACGGCGCCGACAAGAAGCGCCATCACGATCGGCCCAGGGAGGATCGTCGCGACGATCGCCGCCGGGATGATCGCCGCGATCACCGGAAGGGCGGCGGTGGTGGTGGAGACCGCCGGCGCCATCAGGAGCGTGAGCGTCCGCCAATGCAGGTTCGCTCAGCATCGCCGCGCCGTCCCGAGGTCGATCCGGACTCGCCATTCGCTGCGTTGAGCGCTCTCAAGAAGGCGTTGGAGAAACAGGACTCCGGCTCGTCATGATGACGCGCGCGCCCGAACCGGCGGCCGCAAGCGAGGCTCAGCGCCTCGATAAGTGGCTCTGGTTTGCGCGCGTCGTCAAAACCCGGTCGCTGGCCGCCGCGCTGGTCACGGACGGTAAGGTCCGCATTAATCGCAACCGTGTCGACAAGCCGAGCCAGTCCGTGCGTCCCGGCGACGTCATCACGGTCGCTGCGCACTCCAGGGTGCGTATCCTGAAAGTTCTACTGCCCGGCACCAAGCGCGAATCGGCTGTTATCGCCCAGACGCTCTATGAAGACCTGACCCCGCCTCCCGCGCCCGAGGACAATGTGGGCGGCACGGCAACAGCGACCTCGGGTGGTGGAGACCGCCCGGCGGGCGCGGGGCGTCCGACCAAACGCGACCGGCGAGCGCTGGATCGACTGACACGCGGCGATCCGTAATATGTTCATGAAATAAAGTCGGTTGAAATTAACCTGTCGCGGTGTAGAGACACGGTCTTGCGACAGCCTGCCATCGTGCGGGC
>JAEZBA010000279.1 GCA_023430245.1 Pseudomonadota bacterium | reverse complement strand
CGCATCCATACCCGCGAGATTTCGGCCTATGGCGGCCTCGTGGAGCGCATGCCGGTCTATGCCGCGGTCTTCATGCTCTTCACCATGGCCAATGTCGGATTGCCGGGCACCTCCGGCTTCGTCGGCGAATTCCTGACGCTCCTGGGCACCTTCAAGGTGAATGTCCAGGTGGCGACGCTGGCAACCCTCGGGGTGATCCTGTCGGCCTGCTATGCGCTGTGGCTGTACCGCAAGATGATCTTCGGCAAGCTCGACAAGCCGAAGCTGATGGGCATTCAGGACATGAACTATCGCGAGATCGGCATCTTCGTGCCGCTGGTGGTCCTGACGCTGCTATTCGGCTTCTGGCCGAAGCCCGTTCTCGACATGTCGTCGGCCTCGGTGGATGCGCTGGTCGCGCAGTATCAGACCGCAATCGGCAAGACCAGGCAGGCCGAAGCCGATCTGCGCATCCCGGGTGGAACGAAATGAGCGCGGTCCCCAGTCTGCTTCCGGCCTTGCCGGAGATCATCCTCGCAATTGGCGCGATGGTGCTGCTGATGGTCGGCGCCTTTGGCGGCGAGCGCACCAATCTCCTGGTCAGCGCCGCAGCGATCGGGCTGCTGGTGGTCGCGTGCATCGCGGTCGTGCTGCTGCCGTCGGGCAGGCTCGCGACGTTCAATGGCAGCTTTGTGGTCGACGACTTTGCCCGCTTCGCAAAGATTCTCGCCTTTGGCGGCACCGCGGTCGCGATCCTGATGTCGTTAGATTTCGTCAAGCGCGCCGGCATGCGCAAATTCGAATACCCGATCCTCATGCTGCTGTCGGCGACCGGCATGGGCATGCTGATTTCGGCGACCGACCTGATCGCGCTTTATCTCGGTCTCGAACTGATGAGCCTGTCGCTCTACGTGATCGCGGCGATCGACCGCGACTCAGCGAAGTCGACCGAAGCCGGATTGAAATATTTCGTCCTGGGCGCGCTGTCCTCCGGCATGCTGCTTTATGGTGCGTCGCTGATCTATGGCGCGACTGGTCAGATCTCGTTTGCCGGAATTGCCCAGGCTGCGCCTCAGGGCGGGCTGGCGCTGACCTTCGGGCTCGTTTTCATGTTGGCCGGACTCTGCTTCAAGGTGTCGGCGGTGCCGTTCCACATGTGGACGCCCGACGTCTATGAAGGCGCGCCGACCCCGGTAACGGCATTCTTTGCCGCGGCGCCCAAGGTCGCCGCCATGGCTGTGTTCGTGCGCGCCACCATGACGGCATTCCCCACTGTCACGCTGCAATGGCAGCAGATCGTCGTGTTCGTCTCGATCGCCTCGATGGTGCTTGGGTCGTTCGCGGCGATCGGCCAGACCAATATCAAGCGGCTGCTGGCGTATTCCTCGATCGGTCATATGGGCTTCGCGCTGGTCGGCCTCGCGGCCGGCACGCAGGAAGGCGTGCAGGGCGTCCTGATCTATGTCGCGATCTACGTGGTGATGACGCTCGGCACTTTCGCCTGCGTGCTGTCGATGAAGCGGCCGGGCGGCATGGTGGAGAATATCTCCGATCTCGCCGGTCTCTCGCGCACCTCGCCGATGATGGCGTTCCTGCTGGCGATGCTGATGTTCTCGCTCGCGGGCATCCCGCCGCTGGCCGGTTTCTTCGCGAAATTCTATGTCTTCATCGCGGCCATCAATGCCGGGCTGTACGCGCTCGCAGTGATCGGCGTGCTCGCCAGCGTGGTCGGCGCCTATTATTATTTGCGGATCGTCAAGACCATGTATTTCGACGAGCCGCACAAGAGCTTCGAGCCGATGCCCGGCGAACAGGCGGTCGTGCTTGGCGTCGCTGGTCTGCTCAATCTGTTGTTCTTCCTCTATCCGGCGCCGCTGCTCGATGCGGCGACGGTGGCCGCGAAGTCGCTGTTCTGACGAAGGCGTGTAAGCCCGTTGGGATGATGGTGCAGCCTCGTATGCCGTTCGTCGCCGCGAAAGCGGGGACCCAGAATCTAAAGGTCTGGATTCCCGCTTCCGCGGGAATGACCGGGGAGGGGTGATGACCTTCGCGCTCGGTCCGCGCGCGGCGAAAGCGGGACACCGCATCGTTGTTCACGATACGCTCGACTCCACCAACAGCGAGGCGTTACGGCTGGCGCGTGCGGGCGAGACCGGACCGCTCTGGATTGTCGCGCGCGAGCAGACGGCCGGCCGCGGGCGCCGCGGGCGCGAGTGGGTCTCCGCCACCGGCAATCTGACGGCAAGTCTGGTTTTTACAGCCGCGGTCACGCCTGCGGTCGCGGCGACCCTCGGCTTCGTGGCCAGTCTCGCGGTCCTCAAGACGTGCCGCGCGCTTGCGCCGGATGCGGCCCAGTCAGTGAAATGGCCCAACGATGTCCTGGCGAATGGCGGCAAGATCGCCGGGCTGTTGATGGAATCCGAAGCCCATGGCCAGGCCCTGGCGATTGTTATCGGCTTCGGGGTCAATGTCGCATCGGCCCCCGAGGGCATGGCGTTTCCGGTCAGTTCCCTGCACGGGCTAGGGCATAAGGTGACGGTGGATGAGGTGTTTTCCAGGCTGACCGATGCATGGGTGGCCGGCGCGGACCTCTGGGATCACGGCCTCGGATTCAATGCCGTTCGGAACGACTGGCTCGCGCAGGCCGCAGGAATCGGGCAAGCGATCTCGGTGCGTATGGGTGATCGGGTGGATAGCGGCATTATCGAAACGCTGGACGAACAGGGCCGGCTGATCCTGCGCAAGAAAGACGGCATGATCCGCGTTGTCAGTGCCGGCGACGTCTATTTCGGCGATGCGGCCGGCGGAGCGACCTGATGGCGGCACCTGAACAACTCGTCTTTGCACCGCTGGGCGGCGTCGGCGAAATCGGCATGAATTTGTCCGCCTACGGGCTCGGCGACGAGCGGCGGCGGCAATGGATGATCGTCGATTGCGGCGTGTCTTTCGCGTCCGAAGAGCATTTGCCGGGCATCGACTTGATGTTTCCGGATATCCGCTACCTGGTCGAGGAGCGGCGCAATCTTACCGGCATCGTGTTGACCCATGCGCACGAGGATCATTTTGGTGCGCTGTTCGACCTGTGGCCGCAGCTTAAGGTGCCGGTCTATGCGACGCCTTTCACCGCAGCCTTGATCGAAGCGAAGCGTGAGAGCGAGCCGGGGGCGCCCGAGATCGATGTCCGGGTCGTGGCGCTCGACAGCCGTTTCAATATCGGCCCGTTCGATATTGAACTGGTTTCGATGTCGCATTCGATTCCGGAATCGAATGCGCTGATTATTCGCACACCGCTTGGCACTGTGCTGCATACCGGCGACTGGAAGCTCGACCAGACGCCCGGCGTCGGGCTGCCGACCGATCAGGACAAGCTGCGCCGTCTTGGAGACGAGGGCGTCCTCGCCGTGGTCGGAGATTCCACAAACACCGTACGCGACGGACGTTCGCCCTCGGAGGCCGATGTCGCGCGCACGATCGCGGAACTGATCGCGTCGTCTCCGGCCCGGGTCGCAGTCACCACCTTCGCCTCCAACGTCGCGCGCCTGCGTGCTGTGGCCGACGGCGCGAAGGCCGCCGGCCGGGAGGTTGTTGTGGTCGGGCGCGCAATGGAGCGGGTGGTGCAGGTGGCGCGCGAGACCGGCTATCTCGAGGGCGTGCAGGAGTTTCGCGGGCCGGACGTTTACGGCTATCTGCCGCCAGACAAGGTGGTCCTGCTTTGCACGGGCAGCCAGGGCGAGCCGGGCGCGGCGCTTGCCCGTATCGCCCGGGACGACCATCCCGACATCACCTTGTCGCGTGGCGACCGGGTGCTGTTTTCCTCGCGAACCATTCCCGGCAACGAGAAGGCCGTGTCCGGCGTCATCAACGGACTGATCGACCAGGGGATCGAGGTGATCACCGACCGCACGCATCTGATCCACGTCTCGGGTCATCCGCGGATCGGGGAAGTCGAGGAATTGCTGGGTTGGGTGAAACCGAAAGTTCTGATCCCGGTGCATGGTGAGGCGCTGCATCTGTCCGAACATGCGGCGCTCGGGCGGCGGCTCGGAATCCCCGGGATCGTCAGTTGCCGCAACGGCGATCTGGTGCAGATTGCGCCCGGGTCGCCCGGCGTCATCGACCAGTTGCCGCACGGCCGCGTCTATAAGGATGGCACGGTGTTGATCGGTGCCGACAGCCGCACGATCGCCGATCGCCGCCGGCTGAGCTTTGTCGGCATGGTCACGGTGGCGCTGGCGCTGACCGAGAAGGGCGCGCTGGCGGCCGACCCGGAAGTCGAATTGCTCGGCATTCCGGAACGCGGTCGGGACGGCAAGGTGCTTGCGGATATTGCGCTGGATGCGGTGGAGGACACCGTCGAAAACCTGCCGCGACAGCGCCGGCGCGACCCGGACGCGGTCGCCGAGGCGGTCAAGCGAGCGGTCCGCGCGGCGATTGCTCAGCAATGGGGCAAGAAACCGATCTGTTACGTTCACGTTCTCGCTGTATAATCGCCCCATGATCGGACGCTTGAACCATGTGGCGATTGCCGTTCGCGATATCGCGAAGGCGTCGGAGGTCTACCGCACGACGCTCGGCGCCGAGGTGTCGGACAAGGTGCCGCAGCACGACCACGGCGTCTCGACCGTGTTCATCACCCTGCCCAATACCAAGATCGAGCTGCTGGAGCCGCTGGGTGCGGATTCGCCGATCGCGAAGTTTCTCGACCGCAACCCGGACGGTGGTATCCACCACATCTGTTACGAAGTGGACGACATCATCGCCGCGCGCGACGCGCTCAAGGCCAAAGGCGCGCGGGTGCTTGGCGATGGTCAGCCGAAGATCGGCGCCCATGGTAAGCCGGTGCTGTTCCTGCACCCGAAGGATTTCCTCGGCACGCTCGTTGAACTCGAGCAGGTCTGATCGGCATGTTCGTTGGGTGAGGATCAATCCTCCAACGCAGTTCTACGAGCATAATCCTGCAAGCATGACCCGGAATCGATGAGCTGGACCACAGGCTTCGCGATCTACTTCCTGATCTGGTGGCTCACGCTGTTCGCGGTGCTGCCGTTCGGCGTGACCTCGCAGCACGAGGCCGAAACCGAACCGGGCACGGATCCTGGCGCGCCCGTGCTGCCCCGCATCGTCTCCAAGCTGATCTGGACCACGCTGATCTCGGCGGCTATTTTTGCTTTGATTACAGTTATTTACGTGTATCGCCTGATTGGGCTCGACGACATTCCCGGACTGCCGCGGCCGCTTCCTATGTCCTGAATTTTAGGCCTCGTCTGGTGTGAGCGGGAACGCCTGCTCGGGCCAGCGATTGTCCGGGACGCGATCCGAACGATTGGGGATATGAGATGCCACATTCGCGCTATTTCATCGTGGAAGCCGCCGACGGCTGGATGATCCACTATGCGGGCGGCGTTTTCGGGCCCTATCGAACGCGGCAGGAAGCGCTGATGTTCGCGGTCGACGCCGCCCAGCAGCTCGGCGAAGGTCGCGGCGAGAATGCCGAGGTTTGTCTCCTCGGCGAGAATGGCCATTTCCGTCCGGAATGGGTCTTCGGCCGCGACGCGTATCCGCCACGGCTTTGAATTCGTGCAGTTTTCCACAGGTTGGCCGGGGAAAAGCGCTCCCCGTAGTCCGGTCCCCGAACGAAAAAGAGCAGGGCAATCGCCCTGCTCAAAAATGGTGCAAACGCTTCCGGCGTGAAATTATTGTTGTATTTGAAGCGCTGGCGGCGCCTTTGGCGCTCGCGATCCTCCCAAGACTTGGACCGGTTGGGCAGCGTCTGCCCAACGCGAAGGCGATCAGCTATAGCATCTTTCTGTCACACAGCAAGAGCCTGCTATCGTCGATTGTAGACTTGCCCAAGCTTTGAGCTTGCCTTGAATTTTCGGCCGCGATCCGGTTTCAGTGCGGTGAGCGCCGATCCGGCCGATTCCCCGAAAGTAAAAGATGCGACTGTCGCGGTATTTCCTTCCGATCCTTCGCGAAACCCCGAAAGAAGCGGAGATCGTGTCGCATCGGCTCATGCTGCGCGCCGGGATGATGCGGCAGGAAGCGTCCGGCATCTATGCCTTCCTTCCGCTCGGGCTGCGCGTGCTCGACAAGATCTGCGACATTGTGCGCGAAGAGCAGAACAGGTCAGGAGCAATCGAACTTCTGATGCCGACGATCCAGAGCGCGGAGCTGTGGCGGGAGAGCGGACGTTACGACGCCTACGGCAAGGAAATGCTGCGAATCAAGGACCGTCATACTCGTGAAATGCTGTATGGTCCGACCAACGAGGAGATGATCACCGACATCTTCCGCGCTTACGTGCGCTCTTATCGCGAGCTTCCGCTCAACCTCTACCACATCCAGTGGAAGTTCCGCGACGAGGTTCGCCCGCGCTTCGGTCTGATGCGCGGCCGCGAATTCCTGATGAAGGACGCCTATTCCTTCGACATCGACGCGGCGGGCATGGCCACGTCCTATC
>JAEZBA010000197.1 GCA_023430245.1 Pseudomonadota bacterium | reverse complement strand
GAATACCTCGTCCAAGGTCCATGGGTTCTTGCGCTTGAGGCGGTTGGCCGCGGTGGCGACCAGGTTCTCGAACACCGTCAGCAGGGGAAACACCTGCCGCCCCTCGGGCACAAGTCCTATGCCGCCCCGCGCGATCGCCTCCGGCGTGCGGCCGGCGACCGCCTGGCCTGCAAATTCCACATTGCCGCCTGCCGGCGGCGTCAGCCCCATGATCGAGCGGATGGTCGTGGTCTTGCCCATGCCGTTGCGGCCGAGCAGGGTCACGATCTCGCCCTCGCCGACCGACAGGTCGATGTCGAACAGCACCTGGCTCCGGCCGTAGCGCGCCTGCAGTTTCTCGACCTTCAGCATCATGCGTCGCCCTCACCGAGATAGGCGACCCGCACCGCCTCGTTGGCGCGGATGTCCTCAGCGGAGCCAGTCGCAATCCGCTCGCCGTTGACGAGCACGGAGATGCGATCGGCAAGCGCGAACACCGCGTCCATGTCGTGCTCGACCAGCAGGATCGTGACCTCCGTCTTCAAGACCTTAAGCAGATCGATCATTCGCGCGCATTCGGCGGTACCGAGGCCGGCCATGGGCTCGTCCAGCAGCATCATGCGCGGCTTCGTCGCCAGCGCGATTGCAAGCTCGAGCTGTTTCTGTTCGCCATGCGACAGCTCGGACACCACGATGTCCGAGCGACTGCCCAAGCCCACGCGATCGAGATGCTGACGCCCCTCGTCGCGGACATCCGTCACCGTCCGCGCATCGACAAAAAATTGGTACGAGTGACCGCGTCTCGCCTGTACTGCGAGCGCGACATTGTCGAGCGTGGTGTAGTCAGGCAACAATTGCGTGATCTGGAACGAACGGGCCAGTCCGTGCTGCACGCGCTCCGGAGTCTTCCAACCGCTGATCTCCTTGCCATCGAAATGGATGGTGCCGGAATCCTGGTGCAGTTCGCCTGCGATCTGCGAGATGAACGTGGTCTTGCCGGCGCCGTTCGGACCGATCAGCGCGTGCAGTTCGCCTTCCACCACATCGAGCGAAAGGCTGTTGGTCGCGATCAGGCCGCCGAAGCGTTTGGTCAGGCGATCGACCTTGAGGAGCGGCTCACTCACGTTTGCGGCTCCATCCGGAGAACAGCGACATCAACCCACCCGAGGAGAACAGCACGATCACGATCAGGATCGGGCCGAGGAAGAACTTCCAATGCTCGGTCCACGAGGTCAGGAACGTCTCGAGCCCGATCAGCAACGCCGCGCCAAGTGCCGGGCCAAGCAGCGTTCCGGTGCCGCCGAGGATGATCATGATCATCAGGTCGCCCGACTTGGTCCAGTGCAGCATGTCCGGCGACACGAACTTGGAATAATTCGCCATCAGAGCGCCTGCGAGGCCCGCCCCCATTCCGGCGATCACGAACGCGGTGAGCTTGTATTGATAAGTCGACACCCCGATCGCGGCCATCCGCCGCTCGTTCTGGCGGATGCCACCGAGCAGCAGGCCGAACGGCGAGCGCACCAGCCGAGCGAAGACCACGAAATAGATCACCGCAATCGATATCGTGAGATAATAGAACGTGGTGTCGTCGGCCATGTTGAGGTCGAACAGAACGTTGCGGCGTCGCACGATCAGCCCGTCATCGCCGCCATAGGCCTTCAGCGACAGGAACAAGAAGAACAACATCTGCGCGAAGGCGAGCGTGATCATGATGAAGGGCACGCCGCTGGTTCGCAGCGACAGGGCCCCAAGCACAAGCGCACACAAGCCGCTGATCGCGATTGCCGCAACAACGGTGATCAGAAACTGGTTCGTTCCGGGGATGAAGCCGAGGAACGGATCGCCGTCGACATAATGATGATAGAGGATTCCGACGACATACCCGCCGACCCCGAAATACGCGGCGTGACCGAAGCTGACCATGCCGCCATAGCCGAGGATCAGATTGAGGCTGGCGGCGGCAATTGCGTAGATCGTGATGCGGATGGCGAGACCGATCAGCGACGGGTCGCCGATCGACTTCGCGACGGCCGGAAACGCCGCAGCGCACAGGATGAAGACGATGGTGCCTACAACCGGCCACCAGTTCCGGTGTGGCGGCGCGTCGGCCTGCCCGACATACTTCTCGTCAACCTTGAGCATGGAACAGCCCCTGCGGCCGGATCAGGAGCACCAGCGCCATCACGAGATAGATACCCATGGACGAGAGACCGGCACCGAGCGCATCGGCTTCCGACGCATTCATGAAGGTCTTGAGCATCCCCGGCAGGAAGGCACGCAGCAGCGTGTCGGTGACGCCGACGATCAGCGCGCCGTAAAAGGCGCCGCGGATCGAACCGAGGCCGCCGATCACCACAACGACGAAGGTGAGAATGAGGATCTGCTCCCCCATCCCGACCTGCACCGCGAGCAACGGTCCGGCCATCAGCCCGGCCAGACCCGCGAGCAGCGCGCCGAGTCCGAAGACCACGGTATAGAGAAGGCGGATGTCGACCCCGAGCGCGCGCACCATTTCGCGGTGCGTCGATCCCGCACGCACCAGCATGCCGATGCGGGTCTTGTTGACCAGGAGATACAGCCCGAGCGCCACCAGCAACCCCACCACCATAATAGCGATGCGATAGGTCGGGTACGGAATGCCGGGAATGATTTCGACCGAGCCGGAGAGGAACGACGGCATGCCGACGAACAGCGGCGTGCGGCCGAACAGCATCGTGGTGCCTTCGTTGATGAACAGGATCAGCCCGAAGGTTGCCAGCACCTGTTCCAGATGATCGCGATCGTAAAGCTTGCGGATGACGACAAACTCGATAATCAGGCCGGCGATTGCGGCCGCCAGGAGCCCGGCTGGCACCGCCAGCAGAAAGGAGCCGGTCTGCGCCGCCACCAGCGCGGCGCCGTAGGCTCCGATCATATAGAGCGAGCCATGCGCGAGATTGATGACATTCATGATGCCGAAGATGAGGGTCAGTCCCGCCGCCATCAAAAACAGCATGATGCCGAACTGAACACCGTTCAGAATCTGCTCGAGCGCGAGCGTCATACCAGGCAACACATCATGTCGGTCATCACCTCAAGCGCGAACAAGACCGGGAGGACAAAGCCTCCCGGTCTTAAACGCGCAGCTTACAGCTTGCAGTCCTTGGAGTAGAAGTCGCCCTGATTAGAAAAGACCTTGCCGAGGGTCTTGATCACAACCTTGCCGTCCGGCGCCTTCTCGACCCTGGTCGCGTACCAGTCCTGAACCGGATGCTGGTTCGGACCGAACTTGAACGGTCCGCGCACGGCCTGGAAGTCCGCCTTCAGCATGGCCTGACGGAATTTTTCGGTGTCCTTCAGGTCACCGTTGACGGCTTTCAGCGCTGCGCCCATTGCGAGCGCGGTGTCGTAGGCCTGACCGGCATAGTAAGTCGGCAAGCGGTCGGGACCGTATTTCTTGGTCCAGGCTTCCATGAACTTCTTGTTGGCCGGGTTGTCGAAGTCAGTGTTCCAGTGAGTCGAGCCGTTGGTGCCGATGGCGGCTTCGCCCAGCGCCTTCACGATATTGGCGTCGACCGACGGCGCGGCCACGACCAGCGGAATAGTGCCGAGCAGGCCCGCCTGCTGATACTGGCGCGCGAAGGTGATGCCGAGTCCACCCGGATGGAAGTGGAACACCATGTCCGGCTTGGCGTTGCGGATCTGCGCCATTTCCGGTGCGAAGTCGGTCTGGTCGAGGCGCGTGTAGATTTCGCCGACGATATCGCCCTTGAAATAGCGCTTGAAGCCAGCGAGCGCATCCTTACCGGCCGGATAGTTCGGCGCCAGGATGAAAGCCTTCTTGTAACCCAGATTGGTCGCGTTCTGGCCGGCGCTCTCATGCAGCGTGTCGTTCTGCCAGGACACCACGAAATAGTTCTTGTGGCAGTCCTTGCCGGCGAAATTCGACGGGCCCGCATTCGGACTTACGTAGATGCCGCCGGCGTCCAGGATGTCGGGCGCGGTTGCGCCGAGCACGTTGGAGAAGATGATGCCGGTGAACAGCTTGATGCCGTCCGTCTTCATCATGCGATCGGCGATCTGCTTGCCCTGGCCGGGCTTCAAACCGTCGTCTTCCACCACCACCTGCACTGGAACGCCGCCGAGCTTGCCGCCTTCCATCTCGACCGCGAGATTGAAAGCGTCGCGGGCATCGGCGCCAATATAGCCAGCCGGCCCCGACAGCGTCGTGATAAATCCGATCTTCACCGGCTGCTGCGCGACTGCACCCGTCGCAAGCAATGCCGACAACGCCATTCCGGCGCCAAGCTTGGCTAATCTCACTGTACCCTCCTGTTGTCACTCATCCGTCAACACATCCAGAGCCGGCCTCATGTCACGGGATCGAGCCTGTAGCCCGTCCCCGATTTCACAATCTGCCCGAACACCGGTGGCGGAAAATGATAGGTTGCCACGATTGTCTCTGTCCCGGCGCAGGCGTCAAGCAGTCTGCGCCGCGTGGCGCGCGCCTGCGCCGGTTCGACGCAGAAATTGGATGTCAAATCCGGCGTCGCGAGCTGGATCGGACTGTGCAGCACATCTGCCAGAAAAACCAGCTGTCCGCCATCGCGGACAAGCCGAACTGTCGCCATGCCGCCGGTGTGGCCGGGCGCCGGTTCGAGCCAGAGGCCGGGGGCGACTTCCGCCGGCAGATCGACCGGGTCGTACAGGCCCGCATCGATGATCGGCTGCACGCTATCCGCGAATGCGCCATGCAGCGCGTGCGCATCCTCGGCAAATCGCGACCGCCAGTGTGACAGCTCGGGCGCCGGCACGACATAACGGGCATTGGGGAATGTCGGGCGCCAGTCGCTCCCGCTGCGGGTCGTATTCCAGCCGACATGATCGGCGTGGAGATGCGTGTTGATGACGATGTCGAAATCTTCCGGCTTGTAGCCGAGCGCCGCCAGCCGCTGCAAAAAATCGCCGTTGCGGCGGTGCCACGCCGGTCGATCCGGCCGTTCCTTGCCGTTGCCGACCCCGGCGTCGATCAGAATCAGATGCTCAGGAGCCTCTATGATGTAGGAATTGAAGGTCAGCGCCAGCGTGCCGGCCGCCGCATCGACGGCGCCTGGATAGGACGCCGCCGCCTCGTGCAATGCATCGCCGGTCAGGTCGCGAAAAACAGCCGTGACCGGCCAACCGATCCGCTCGATGTCCGCCACGCGATGGATGGTGGCGGCCCCGAATTGCAGGCAATCGGGACCGGCCAGCCGCACCGTGTCGGCAACCACCGTCACAGTTTGCAATCCGCAGCGTAGGGATCGCCGTAATCCGTCAGGATCTTCTCGCGCGTCTTCAGCACGATCGCCCCGGACGGATCTTTCTCGACCTTCATCGCGTACCAGTCCTGCACCGGATGCTGGTTC
>JAEZBA010000174.1 GCA_023430245.1 Pseudomonadota bacterium | reverse complement strand
GCTTTGGCCCCGAACTTCTAGGTTTCAACGCTCGCCCCGGCACCCGCTGGAAGATTTCGGCAATCCCGCTCGGCGGTTACGTCAAGTTTTTTGGCGATGAGGACGCCGCCAGCACGCCCGATCACGCCAGCGTGTCGTCGATGACCGCAGCCGAACGGCGCGAGAGCTTCCATCATCAGAGCGTAGGGAAGCGCGCGGCGATCGTCGCCGCCGGGCCGCTCGCCAATTTCATCCTCGCGATCCTGATCTTCGCATCGATCTTCGTGTTTTATGGCAAGCCCTCGACCTCGGCGCGGGTCGACGGCATCCAGCCCGACAGCGCGGCCGCGGCGGCGGGCTTCCAGGCCGGCGACGTGGTGGTCGGGATTAACGGCCGCCCGATCAACACCTTCTCCGAAATGCAGCGGGTGGTCTCGACCAATGCGGGGCAGGAACTCGCCGTGACGGTCGAGCGCGGCGGCGCGCGGCTGGAACTGAAGGCGACCCCGACCCTGCGCGAAGTAAAGGACAATTTCGGTAACACCCACCGGCTCGGCGTGCTGGGCATCAGCCGCTCGATGGCGCCGACCGATGCCCAACATCAAACCGTATCGCCGCTGCCGGCGCTGTGGATGGGCGTCGAGGAAACCTGGTTCGTTATCGATCGGACGCTGTCCTATCTCGGCGGCGTCATTGTCGGACGCGAAGCCGCCGACCAGCTGGGTGGTCCCATCCGCATCGCCCAGGTGTCCGGTCAGGTGGCCACCGTCGGTTTCGTCGCCCTTATGAACCTGTCGGCGATCCTGTCCGTCTCGATCGGGCTTCTGAACCTGTTTCCGGTCCCATTGCTCGATGGTGGCCACCTTTTGTTCTACGGAATCGAGGCCGTCCGGGGCAAACCGCTATCCGAGCGCGCCCAGGAAATGGGCTTCCGAGTCGGCCTGGCCCTGGTGGTGATGTTGATGATTTTTGCAACTTTTAACGACATCATCCATCTGGCGGCCTCCTGACACCTTCGCGGGGGAACTTTGTGTGGCGAGGGGGCAACGTGACAGGGGTTAGTCGTGGATCGGAACGGTTTCGTTTGCGCCTTTGGCCTGAGGCTGTAAAAACGAGTGGTGTTAGACACTTGTTTACGATTCTGATCGCCAAAGGGGTGGGACAAGAGCGCGTGGGAATGGGAAGCGGTACCCGAGTTTTGCGGGGTATGGGGCTGGCAGCCTTTCTCCTCGGAGGGGTGTTTTTGGGCGTCGCTGCGATCGCAGGGACTGCAGGGCAGGCGTATGCCCAATCCGCGAGCAGTATCGTGGTCGAGGGTAACCGCCGCGTCGAGGCCGACACCATCCGCTCCTACTTCAAATCCGCGGGCGGCGGCCTGAATGCGGCGACGATCGACGAGGGCCTGAAGGGACTCTACGCAACCGGCCTGTTCCAGGACATTCGCATCCGTCAGGCCGGCGGGCGTCTGTATGTGACGGTGGTCGAAAATCCGGTCATTAACCGGATCGCGTTCGAGGGCAACGTCAAGGCCAAGGACGAACAGCTGCTGGGCGAGATCCAGTCGAAGGTTCGTGGCACGCTGTCACGTCCGATCGTGCAATCCGACACCCAGCGCCTCATCGAGCAATATCGGCGCAACGGGCGTTACGACGTGCGCGTGGTGCCCAAGGTCATCGAGCTTCCGAATAATCGCGTCGACCTCGTTTTCGAGATCAACGAAGGCAAGAAAACCGGCGTCAAGAGCATCCGTTTCGTCGGCAACCGCTATTATTCGGACTACCGGCTCAAGGACATCATCAAGACGACTGAGTCCAATTTCCTCAGCTTCATGAAGTCGAGCGACGTCTATGATCCGGACCGGATCGAGGCGGATCGCGATCTGCTGCGACGATTCTATTTGAAACACGGCTTTGCCGACATTCGCATCGTTTCCGCGGTGAGCGAGTTCGATCCGCAGGCGGGCGCCTTTATCGTGACTTTCACGATTGACGAGGGCGACCAGTACAAGTTCGGGGCCGTCGACATTCAATCGAATGTGCGCGCCGTCGATGCCGCCTCGCTGGCCGACAAGCTGAAAGCAAAAACAGGTTCCGTTTACAACGCCGAGGCTGTCGAGAAGTCGGTCGAGGCGATCGCCATCGACGTGGCGCGGCGCGGTTACCCGTTCGCGGTTGTGCGCCCCCGCGGTGATCGCGACTTCGACGGCCGGCTGATCAATGTCGTCTTCACGGTCGAGGAGGGGCCCCGCGCCTATATCGAACGCATTCAGATCCGCGGCAACACGCGTACCCGGGACTGGGTGATCCGGCGTGAATTCGATCTCGCCGAAGGCGACGCCTACAACCGCGCACTGGTCGACCGTGCCGAGCGGCGCTTGAAGAATTTGAACTATTTCAAGTCGGTGAAGATCACCAACGAGCCCGGCACATCGCCGGATCGCGTTGTGATCAATGTCGAGGTCGAGGAACAATCGACCGGTGAATTCTCGGTCTCCGGCGGTTACTCGACGCAGGACGGCTGGCTTGGCGAAGTCTCTGTCGGCGAGCGCAATCTGCTTGGCCGCGGTCAGGCCGTGCGTGCGTCGGTCCAATACGGTCAGCGCGCGCGTGGGTTCGAGCTGTCGTTCATCGAGCCATATTTCCTCGATTACCGGATGGCGCTCGGGCTCGACTTCTTCGGCAAGGAAACGGACAACCAGCAATATACATCGTACGATACCCGGACATTGGGTGGCGCTGTCCGTCTTGGATTCGAGCTGCGCGAGGACCTCGCGCTGCAGCTCCGCTACTCGCTGTTCCAGCAGGAAATCACGCTGCAGGATGGGACGTCATCCTGCTTTACGACCGTGCCGTGGAAACCGGCCAACGACCCGACATGGACGAAGCCGAACGGCTGTAACGATGTCTCGATCGTGCCGTCCCTGCCGGTTCGTCTGAGCTTCGATCAGGGCGCGCAGATCACGTCGATGGCGGGTTACAGCCTGATCTACAATACGCTGGATAACAATCGGAACCCGTCGTCAGGCATTCGCGGCGAGCTGAAGCAGGAATTCGCCGGTATCGGTGGCGATGTGAACTTCATCCGTACCTCCGGCGACCTGCGCTTTTATCACGAGGTGGTCCCGGATTACGTCGGATTGCTGCGTTTCCAGGCCGGCAATATCACGCCATGGAATGGAAACAATCTGCGCTTCAACGATCTGTATCAGGG
>JAEZBA010000166.1 GCA_023430245.1 Pseudomonadota bacterium | reverse complement strand
TATCGCAGGCGAACTCTTCAACGAGAAGGCCGGCACCAAGATCGCTCACGTCCCTTATCGGGGCGGGGCACAGGTGACGAACGACGTACTCTCCGGCACGCTTCAATTGGCGGTATCGGGTGTCGGGCCGCTGGCGCCGCATATCAAGGCCGGCAAGCTTCGCGGTTATGCGGTGACCACCGCCAAGCGCTTTCCGACCATTCCCGATGTGCCGACGCTGGCCGAACTCGGCTTCGACGGTATCGACCTCAGCCAATGGTTCGGTGTCGCAACCGTGAAGGGCACGTCGCCTGAGATCGTCAAGCGCCTGAACGAGGAGATCAATGCGGCGCTCGCGGCGCCCGAGGTGCAGCAATTGATGCTGAGCCAGGGCCTCACCGCGGAAGCATTGCCGGCCGATGCGTTTGCGAAGGTCTATGCCGCCGACAACGCCCTGTACCAGAGCCTCGCGGACAAGTTCGGGATCAAGCTGCAGTAACGGCGGTATCCGGGCGGGAGCACCCGTCGCAGGTGTGCAACAGGGCCGGACGATTGAGTGTCTGGTCCTTAGCAAGTCATTAACTCTCCGCTCTCTAAGGGGTATGGATCGAGCGGGGGAGGGCGACTGATTGGCCGGCCGCTTTGCGACAGCCATCTGCGCGGGACTTGTGACGCTGGCGGCCATGTCCGCGGCGGCGGCCCAAAGCCGTGCGGCCGCGCCCGCGGGTTTGCCGGTCGCCACCGAGATTCGGCTGGCCGGCGATGAGCGCGGCACCCGCCTGGTCATGGATGTCACCGCCACCATCGGGGTCCGGGCGTTCACACTTGCCGATCCCTACCGGGTGGTCCTCGATATTCCCCAGACCGTGTTCCAGTTGCCGGCGAAATCCGGTGACAGCGGGCGCGGGCTGATCAAGGCCTATCGCTACGGCCTGGTGATGGCCGGCGGCTCGCGCATTGTGATCGACGTCGCCAAACCGGTGCGGATCGAAAAGGCGACGGTACTGGAGGCGCGCGGCGGCGAGCCGGCGCGGCTGGTGCTCGATCTCACCGCAACCGACCGCGAGGCATTCCTGCGCCATCTGGCGCTGGACCGCCCGGTGCCACGGCAGAGTGCGACGACATCGTCCCTGGCGCGCCCGCAGGACCAGCGCTCCGGCGATCCGCGGCCGCTGATCGTGATCGATCCGGGGCATGGCGGTCTCGATACCGGCACCAAGGCCGGCGGTGGCGAAATCCTGGAAAAGAATGTGGTGCTCGATTTCTCGGTCACCCTGCGCGACCAGCTGGAGAAGACCGGCCGCTACCGGGTGGTCATGACCCGCACCGACGACACCTTCATTCCGCTGGCCGATCGTGTGAAATTCGCCCGGCAGCGCCAGGCCGAGCTGTTCATTTCGGTGCATGCCGACGCGCTGCCCAAATCGGGAGCGGATGTGCAGGGGGCCACGATCTACACCCTGTCCGACACCGCCTCCGACGCCGAGGCCGCCAAGCTCGCGGAGGACGAAAACCGCTCCGACGTAATCGCGGGCATCGATCTGACCAACGAACCCGACGACGTCGCCGATATCCTGCTCGATCTGGCGCATCGCGAGACCAAGACCTTTTCCCATGCCTTCGCGCGGCTGCTGGTCGGCGAGATGAGAAACACCGTGCGGCTGCACAAGAAGCCGCTGAAATCTGCAGGTTTCGTGGTGCTCAAGGCGCCGGACGTGCCGTCGGTACTGATCGAACTGGGTTACATGACCAACCGCTCCGACCTGAGACTGCTGACCTCCGAGGCTTGGCGAGCGAAGACCGCGAAAACCATGGTCCAGGCGGTCGAGCAGTTCTTCCGTACCCGGATCGCCGGAGCCGAGGCCTCGGCCGGCCGACGGTAACCCTGATCCGCGAAAAGCCTCAGTTTCGACATGAAAAACCGTCACCAGACTGGTGTCGGGCCGCTGTAAAATCAGCAGAAAATCCGACATATTGTGCCACGTAGGGTATAGTTCGCTCTAGTATCGGTGCGGAATCCGGTGGCTTGTGCCGCGTGGGTGGCGATTCGCGCCGAGGTCACGTCGGGGAATGGTTGAACCGTCATGAGACTGATGCTGCGCTTTTTCGGCTTCCTGTTCGCGGCAGGCACCATCCTGTTCCTGGTCGGGGTCGCGGGTGTCGCGGGCTTGATGTGGCATTACTCGAAGGATCTGCCGGACTATTCGCAGCTGCAGGATTACGAGCCGCCGGTGATGACGCGGGTGCATGCCAGTGACGGATCGCTGGTTGCGGAATATGCGCGCGAGCGGCGCTTGTATCTTCCGATCCAGGCGGTGCCGAAGCGCGTGATCCACGCCTTCCTCTCGGCCGAGGACAAGAACTTCTACGAGCATGGCGGTCTCGATTTCGTGGGCATGGCGCGCGCGGGAATTCTCTACGCGCAGAATTACGGCACCGGCCGCCGTCCCCAGGGCGCATCGACCATCACGCAGCAGGTAGCGAAGAACTTCCTGCTCACAAACGAAGTGTCGTTCACCCGCAAGATCACCGAAGCGCTGCTGTCGATGAAGATCGAGCGTGCCTATACCAAGGACAAGATTCTCGAACTGTATCTGAACGAGATCTATCTCGGCTTCTCCGCCTACGGGATCGCGGCGGCCTCTCTTCTGTATTTCGACAAATCCGTTCACGAACTGACGATTGCGGAGGCGGCCTATCTCGCCGCGTTGCCGAAGGCGCCGTCGACGCTGCACCCTTTCCGCCAGCGTGAGCGCGCCACCGAGCGCCGCAACTATGTCATCGATCGCATGGTCGAGAATGGCTACGTCAAGGCTGAGGACGGCGAAGCCGCCAAGAAAACGCCACTTGCGGTGACAGCGCGGACCACCGGCTCGCATATCTTTGCCGGCGAATTCTTCGCCGAAGAGGTGCGCCGCGAGATCTACGACCGTTACGGAGAGAAGAAGCTCTACGAGGGCGGATTGTCGGTGCGCACCACGCTCGATCCGAAGCTGCAGCAGCTGGCCCGCAAGGCGCTGGTCGACGGCATGATCCGCTACGACGAACAACGCGCGGGTTATCGCGGCGCGGTTCAGAAGCTCGATATTTCGGGCGATTGGGGCGTCAAGCTCGCCGACGTCAAGGCACTGTCGGATATTGGCTGGAAACTCGCGGTCGTACTGGAGACGTCGGACCAGTCCGCGCGCATCGGCTTCCAGCCGCCACGCGAGCCGGGCGGGGCGGTGGTGCGCGAGCGCCGTGTCGGCATCGTGCCGCTCGATGGCGTGAAATGGGCCAAGCCCGCTGCCGGTCCGCAGCGTGGCCGAGTGCCTACCAAGGTCAACCAGGTGCTTGAAGCGGGCGACGTCATCTATGTCGAGCCGCTCGACGCCAAGAACGGGCAGGAGGCTCAGTATCGCCTGCGCCAGATTCCGGAAATCTCCGGCGCCATCACCGTGATGGATCCGTGGACCGGCCGCGTGCTTGCGATGGTCGGCGGCTTCTCGTTCGACCAGAGCCAGTTCAACCGCGCGACACAGGCGCTGCGCCTGCGGGGCTCGTCGTTCAAGCCGTTCGTTTACGCGGCCGCTCTCGACAACGGCTACACGCCGTCGACGGTGGTGATGGATTCGCCGATCTCGATCAATCAGGGCCCCGGCGCGGGTGTGTGGTCGCCGCAGAACTATTCCGCCGGAAAGTTCTATGGCCCGCAGACCCTGCGGTTCGGGATCGAGCATTCGCGCAACGTGATGACGGTGCGTCTCGCTCAGGATGTCGGCATGCCGCTGATTGCCGAATATTCCAAGCGGTTCGGCGTCTACGATGATCTGCCGCCCTATCTGTCCTTCGCGCTCGGCGCGGGCGAGACCACGACACTGCGCATGACTGCGGCCTATTCGATGTTTGCGAATGGCGGACGCCGCATCAAGCCGACCCTGATCGACCGCATTCAGGACCGTTACGGGCATACGATCTACAAACACGATCAGCGTGAATGCCGCGGCTGCGATGCCGATCGCTGGGCCAACCAGCCGGAGCCGACCCTGATCGACAGGCGCGAACAGGTCATCGATCCGATGACCGCCTACCAGATCACCTCGATGATGGAAGGCGTGGTCCAGCGCGGCACCGCCACCACACTTCGCGAAGTCGGCAAGCCGATCGCCGGCAAGACCGGGACCACGAACGACGAGAAGGATGCCTGGTTCGTCGGCTTCTCGCCGGATCTCGCGGTCGGCGTTTATCTCGGCTTCGACAAGCCCAAGCCGATGGGCCGCGGATCAACCGGCGGCCAGATGGCGGCGCCGATCGTACGCGACTTCATGAAGGCCGCACTGGCCGACAAGCCTGCGGTTCCGTTCCGCGTGCCGGCCGGCATCAAGCTCATTCGCATCGATCCGAAGAGTGGGATGCGGGCGGGCCCGGGCGCCGAGCGCGTAATTCTCGAGGCATTCAAGCCCGGTACCGCACCGCCGGATTCGTATTCGGTCGTCGGCTATTCGGATTCGGGTGATCGCTCGTTCGAGCCGGCAGGCGGGCCGGCCCCGCAAGCGGCGCCGCCGCCGCCGCAATCGATGAACCCGTTCGAGCGGCTGTTCCGGCCGGGCCTCGGCGGATTGCACTGACGCGGCAGGGACGACGCATATCCGTCCGCAATTGTCGTTGACCGGTTGCATGGCGGCCGGTCACGGTCTAAATGCGCTGACACTTTCGTGGCTGAGAAAATGCGCGCAGAAACCGAAAATCTCGTCGAGGACATCAAGCGGTCGGTCGGGCTGCTGAGGAGGCATCTTTGACTTCGATGCGTCCAATGCCCGCCTCGCGGAACTGAACCAGATTTCCGAAGATCCCGAGCTGTGGAACGATCCGCAGCGCGCCTCCAAGGTCATGCAGGAGCGCAACGCGCTCGAGGACCAGCTTTCGGCGATCGGCCGAATCGAGCGGGAGGTCGAGGACCAGGTTGGCCTGATCGAACTTGGCGAAGCCGAGAAGGATCAATCCGTCATTGATGATGCGGAGGCCGCGCTTCGGAAACTGAAAACCGAGGTGGCGCGGCGCGAGCTGGAAGCGCTCCTGTCGGGTGAAGCCGATGCCAACGACGCTTTCGTCGAGGTGCATGCGGGTGCCGGCGGCACCGAGAGTCAGGACTGGGCCAACATGCTTCTGCGCATGTTCGTGCGCTGGGCCGAGCAGCACGACTATAAGGTGGAGTATCTCGAAGAATCGGAAGGCGAAGAGGCCGGTATAAAATCGGCCACGGTCAAGATCGTCGGCCACAATGCCTATGGCTGGCTCAAATCGGAAAACGGGGTGCATCGTCTGGTGCGCATCTCGCCGTTCGATTCCAATGCGCGCCGTCACACCTCATTCGCAAGCGCGCGAATTTATCCAGTGGTCGACGACCGGATCGTCATCGACATCAAGGAATCCGACGTTCGCGTTGACACCATGCGCGCGCAGGGCGCCGGTGGACAGCACGTCAACAAGACCGATTCCGCGGTCCGGCTCACCCACATCCCGACCAACACCGTCGTCGCCTGCCAGGCGGATCGGTCGCAGCATAAGAATCGCGCGCAGGCGTGGAACATGTTGCGGGCGAAACTGTACGAGGCGGAATTGAAGCGGCGCGAAGAAAAGGCCGCGGCTGAAAACGCCATGAAGACGGACATCGGCTGGGGCCATCAGATCCGCTCATATGTGCTGCAGCCCTACCAGATGGTGAAGGATCTGCGCACGGGCGTTGCGACGTCGGATACCGGCGGCGTGCTGAACGGGGACCTCGATCAGTTCATGGCCGCAGCACTGGCGCAGAAGGCGTTCGGCGGCGGACCGGAGCAGGTCGAAGACGTGGATTGAGACGTCAGTGATGAGCAGGATCCGGCGACGCTCGCAAATTCCTCAGACGGCCGCGTCGCACGACTTGCACGGAAAGCCGCTGCACTGATCTAGTCGTGGTCAGCTGATCGAATAACAAATAGCGCATCGCTGTGCGTCAAGCGCATGGCATGAGCATCTTTGCCATAAGCATCTTTGCAATGTTGAAACAGGAAGCATCACCGGGGCGGGCCAAGGCGGGGCATTGCCTGACTGATGCTGCCCCTGAGGCCCGCGCCGGCAACCCGTCCGTGGTTTGTTTCGCCGCTACGCTGCCGGCCGAACGATTCCGACGGCGATCATCGCGGCGTCCTGCATCGGTGGTTCCATCACAACCTCCGTGCTCGCTTCGTACGATCGCAAGCCTGAATTATCTGCAGCCGAAGTCAAGTCACGAAACGTCGCAATGTGGATGACGGATTGATGCAGATGCGGCCAACTGGAACTCAGTGCAGTCCCAGTCGGATGCCGGCACGCAGATATTTCTGCGGATCGACGGCTTCGCCATCGACACGTGTTTCGTAATGCAGGTGCGGTCCGGTCGAGCGCCCGGTCGAGCCAAGCTTCCCGATGATCTGTCCGATCTTGACGGTCTGGCCGACTTTCACATCGATGGCCGACAAATGCGCATAGCGGGTCGACAATCCGTTTCTGTGTTGCAGTTCGACCATCTTGCCGTAGCCGCCATTGGTCCCGGCCATCGTTACCGTTCCATTCGCGGTCGCGCGCACCGGGTCGCCGGTATCGCCGCGCATGTCGAGGCCAGTATGCATCGCAGGCGAACGCAGAAACGGATCCATGCGCGTGCCAAAGCCGGACGACATGTCGATCTCGCCGCTGACCGGTTTGCGAACCGGCACGTCGAGCAGCGTGCGAGTCAGCCGATCGACCTGCGTGCGCGAGAGATGGATGCGGTAGAGCTGGCGTTCGAAGGATTTTTCTTCGGAGCCCATCGTCGCGGGAACGAAGGGGCCGCCGACGCCGGCGGGTGGGGGCGGTGCGGGCAGGGTCTTGCCGGCATTGATCCCGAGATCGGACAGCACAGCGCGCATGCGGCGCGCGCGGCCCTCGAAGCTTTCTTCAAGAACCGCGAGGGACTGGGATTGCTTGGCTTCAATCCGCTCAAGTGATTCCTGCATGCGGGCGAGCGCACCCTCGACACCGCCCCGCGTCCTCGCAGCATTGCGCAGGTTCAGCGCCGGCGCTGTTCGGGATTCGAGCCGTGCCTCCCGATCGGGCGGCGCCTGGAAAATGACGGTGTCGTTAATCGGCGAGGGCTTTAGCGAGCCGCGCCCGGCGTCGCTGCCCCGGGTTGGCTTCGGGATCGAGCCGGTCGTGGTCAGGTCGGGAAGCGAGTTGAGCGTGGCCGCGCGTTGCTCGAGCTTGGATTGTTTGCGTACCAGCGTTTCGAGCTTCTGTTCGAATTGCTCCTGGTCCAGCAATTGTCGACTGGTGATGCGGTCGACTTGCGCGCGCAATTCGGCGATCCGGTCCTCGTAGGCGTATTGCATCTCCGCCTGCCGGGCGATCAGACGCTTCAGGACGTCGTCGTGAAATGCGAAATAGGTGCCCGTCACCACCGACCAGCCCGCCATCACCACTAGGCTTCCGACCACGATCCAGAACGCGACCGGTCCGAGACGAACCTGACGGCCTGCATGCACCAGGGTGTAGTCCGTGGACCAGCCGTTGCGGCGCGGCTTTTGGGTTTGGCCGGAAGGATGTGCGGACGCTTGCGGGCGCGGTTTGGCCGCGTGCATCGGACGGCCATCGCCCTGATGGCCTGAGGGATATTCATAGGCCCAGCGATCCGCCGGTTGGCCCGGATTGGGATGGTGTGATTGCGGCCTGTAGGACATGGACACTCCCCGCCAGACCCGCCGGGCGGGCCCACGCTGACAGCGTCGATTTCAGTCCGGTATGGTTAATTTTCCGCAAATGATTGGCTATTACACCTCCTATAATGCCTTCGCTGCCGCCAGGACCTCTTCTGCATGCCCGGGTACCTTGACGTTGTGCCACAGTTTGGCGATCCGGCCGTCCGGGCCGATCAGGACGGTGGTGCGCTTCACGCCCATGAAGGTCCGGCCGTACATGCTCTTCTCGCCCCACACGCCATAGGCCTCCAGCATCGCGTGCCGTTCGTCGGACAGGAGCGGCACGCTGAGGTCATGTTTTTGCCGGAAGCGGACCAGCTTCCCGACCGGATCGGCGGATACACCCAGCACGGCGGTCCCGGCTTTGGCGAAGCTCTTTGCAAGCTTCGAAAAGTCCATGGCCTCCTTCGTGCATCCCGGGGTATCCGCCTTCGGATAAAAATAGAGGACGAGCTTTTGTCCGGCGAAATCAGCCAGCGAAATGTCGGCGCCGTTCTGGTCGGGGAGTTTGAAGGCGGGGGCCTTCCCGCCCTCCGCCAATCCTTTTGTCATATGCCTTCCTTTCGACGTTTTCGGCGGCTCAATCTGCCCATATCCCGCCCTGGGGCGAGGGCGGGCGAACACCCGCTCGGGTCCGTTCAGCGCAACCAGGTGAACTTGTCTGGCGACGTTAGCGGCGCCGGCGACACGGACAAGGGGATGTCCGACCCGGCATGAACAAACCGGCTCCGCGTCTTCATGGATTGCGTGTTCTCGAAGACACCCTTCGCGAGCACCGGGATTCGTGCGGCCAGGATCTGAAATCCCGGGCCCGGCGAGTCTGGTGGCGGCTGCGCCGCTTGGCGCGGCGGCCGATGGTGCGCCGGATCGGATATGGCGTCGGCGGCGCCGCAGCGGTTGTACTCGTCCTTTTCGGCGGTCTTTGGTTGCGGCTCGGCGCCGGGCCGATCGAGATCAACTTTGCCTCGCCCTGGCTTGCATCGGCGATCGAACAGAATATCGGCAAGTCGCACCGGGTCGCGATCGGTGGAACCCAGATCGAGCGCGACGATGCCGGCCGCACGGCGGTCCGTATCCGCGACATGCAGATCCGCGACACCGACGGGGTGGTGGTTGCCAGCGCTCCCAAGGCCGAGGTGGCCATGTCGGGCGAGAGTTTGCTCCGCGGCGAATTGCGTGCGCGCCGGGTCAGTCTGGTCGGTGCCGAACTCTCGGTTCGGATCGAGGAAGATGGTCAGGTCACGATCTCGACCGGCGCCGAGAAGCGTCCACTCGCGGTCACGCCTGCGATCATAAGACCGACACCTCCCGGAGGCGAACCATCTGCCGGCGATGTCGCAAAGAACGAGCCGACCGGCGCCGAGCGATTCGCCGGGCTGATTGGCTGGCTGGACCGGATTTCGTCGCTCGGCCTCGACGGACAGGGGCTGGGCGAGATCGGCCTAAAGAACGGCACGCTCAAGGTCGACGACCTGCGCACCGACAAGCACTGGATCTTCGAGCAGATCAATTTCAGCGTGAACCGGCCCGGGAACGGAATCAGCATTCGCTTGAGTTCGGAGGATGAAACGCGGCCATGGGCGATGGCGGCGTCGATCCGGCCGGCCGGCACTCAGCGCCGGCTCCTCAGCCTCGATCTCAGGCAGGTTTCGACCAAGGATCTGTTCCTGGCGACCCGCATGGGCAGCGGTCAGTTCCAGGCTGACATTCCGCTATCCGGAGCGATCCGTGCAGAGATCGGGCCGGATTCGCTGCCGCGGATTCTCGAAGGCAAGATTGTCGCCGGCGCCGGTCTGATCGGCGATCCGGCTGATGTCGGCGGACATTTCAGAATCGACCACGCCGAATTGACGCTGGACTGGGATTCCCAGCGCCGCAATCTCACGATGCCGTTCCAGATCCTGTCCGGGGCGAACCGGTTCACGTTGCTCAGCCGGTTCGAGACGCCGCTTCAGCCGGGAGAGCCCTGGCGTGCGACGGTGACGGGTGGTTCGGTGGTGTTGAGCGACGGCGTCAACGATCCAAGCCCGGTCGTTCTCAACAAGGTGCTGCTGCGCGCCAATGTGGATATTGCACGCAAGCGGATCGAACTGCTCCAGGGCGATATTGCGGGCGCGGGTATCGCCGGCTTCCTGAATGGCAGCGTCGATTTTTCCGGCGAACCGCGGCTGGCGGCCGGGCTCGCGGTGACGCCGATGTCGGCGCAGATCGCAAAGAAGGTCTGGCCGGTCTTCGTCGCCTCCAAGGTGCGTAGTTGGGTGGTTGAGAACCTGACCAGCGGCGATATCGAGCGGATCGATATCGCCACCAATTCACCGATCGAAAACCTGCAAGAGGACGGACCGCCGATTCCGCAGGACGGCTTGTCTGTCGATGTGACGGTTCGTAACGCCACGATCCGTCCGGTCACCGGCATGCCGCCGATCACCGAAGCCGACCTGAAGACCACCATCAAGGGCCGGCGCGTACTGGTGACGGTCGACCGCGGATTTGTCGATCTCGGCGGCGGGCGAAGACTTACCGTCAGCAACGGCACGTTCGAGGTTCCCGACACCCATCCGAAGGCGCCACCCGCGCGCGCGCAGTTCCGCATCGACGGGCCGGTGCCGGCCGCACTCGAATTGCTGGCCAGTGAACGGCTTCGCGGTCAGGCATCGGTGCCGATGGAATCCGGCAATAGCCGCGGCAATCTCAGCGGGCAGGTGAGGGTGGATTTGCCGATCACCAGGGATCCACCGCCCGGCGCGACCCAGTATACGATCGCCCTCGATGTCGCGGGCTTCGCCGCCGACAACATGGTGATGGGACAGAAGATCGAGGCGCAGGCGTTGAAAGTCAGCGCCGACAATAGCGGCTTCCAGATCAAGGGCGATGTCCGGATCAACGGTACGCCGGCGGTGCTCGATTATCGCAAGCTGGTAGAGAGTCCTGATGCCGATGTGCAGGTCCGGGCGACACTCGACGAGGCAGCGCGCGCCCGTTTCGGCTTCGGCACCGGACCTTCGCTTGCGGGACCGGTGCCGGTGAGGATTTCCGGCAAGATCGCCGATAACAAGGACGTCCGGCTGACGGTCGAGGCCGACCTGACGCCGGCGAAAATCGACAATCTGCTGCCGGGCTGGGTGAAGCCTTCCGGCCGTTCGAACCGCGCCACCTTCACCGTGCTGACTCGTGACAAGAGCACCCGCTTCGAGGATTTCGCGGTCGACGGATCGGGCGTGAATGTGCGCGGCA
>JAEZBA010000163.1 GCA_023430245.1 Pseudomonadota bacterium | reverse complement strand
GCCAGACTATGTGCTGCCGCTCTATCCCGCGATTGCCATCCTGCTCGCGCGTGCGATCGAGACCGGGCAAATGTCGCCCAGGAAATGGATGGAGTGGGGAACGTTCTGGTGGTTCGCGGTGCCGGTGGTGATCTTTGTCGGATCGCTGGTCCTGCTGTTGCGCTATGAGGGTGACCTCGGGTGGCCCGCCTGGCCATTCCTTGCGGCGGCGATCGTGTTCGGTTTCCGTGCCTGGTGGCTCTACGACATCGACGGCATCGAACGTTCGCTGCTGCGCGCGTCGGTGACCACCCTGCTGCTGTCGATTGCGGTTTATTGGTCCGTCATCCCGGCGCTGACGGCGGTGTTTCCGAGCGTTGCCATCCAGCGAACGATCCATGCCTCCGAGTGCAAGACTCCAAGAATCGCTGCCGCCGGTTACCACGAGCCGAGCATGGTGTTCCTGTCCGGAACCGAGACCGCATTGACGACGGCCGTCAGTGCGGCGGATTTTCTGATGGGCGGCGATCGATGTCGCTTCGCCGTCATTGAGAACTCGCTCGAGCGAACCTTCGCACGGCGGGCCGAGGCCATCGGCTTGCGTTACGGCCAGGTTGGACGCTTCAACGGCTACAACCTCGGAAGCGGTGGCCGGGTTGCGTTGACAATCTACCGCGCGCGCGGAAATCAGTGACCGCCGGGGCGGGCGCGGCCATAGCTTGTAGAAATCGTCACGGCGGTGTCACCTAAAGCTGCTGTTCCAGTCGCAGGACTGGAGCGCAGCGTGTCGAAGAGCCGGACCATCGTCGCATCTGCTGTGGCTTCGGCGTTTCAGAAGCCGCGCCGCTTGTCCGGGACCGGACCGTTCTGGCCTGCCGTCACCGTGATCGCGACCGCGGCGCTCGCCTTCGTGGCCTTGTTTCTTGCCGTGAAGCTTCTGCTGGACGTGTGGAGCATCACCGAGGCGCGACATCTCCCGCGCTCGATTGTCGATCTGTCCGGTCGGATTTCGGCCTACGGCAAGTCGGGCTGGCTGCTGTGGTCGATGGCGGGGCTTCTTGCGCTCAGCATCGTCGCCGGTCTGCGGGCCGCGACTCGGTCTGACCGGCTTGTTTTCGCGAGCGTGTCAGTTCGGCTCGCATTCCTGATCTCGGCGATCGCGTTGCCCGGATTGCTGGCGGCGATACTGAAGCCGCTGATCGGACGCGCGCGACCCTATCTCACCGGTCTGCCCGATGCGTTCTTCTATGCGCCGTTCGCCTATTTCCGCGAACTGTTCGTAGGAACCGTGCCGTTCCCGGAATACGCCTTCGGCAGCATGCCGTCCGGTCATGCCACCACCGCGGTCGCTGTTTCTGTCGCATTCAGCGCGCTGTGGCCGCGGCTAGGGCCGTTGCTGTGGGGCTTTGCCGTCATCATCTGCATCACCCGTCTCACCATCGCCGTTCACCATCCGACCGACGTGATGGTTGGGACCGCGATCGGCGGTCTCGGCGCACTCGCGGTCCGCAATTATTTCGCCGCACGCCGCTGGGTCTTCGCGGTCGATGCACAGGGCCGGGTCGAGGCGATGTCCGGCCCGACGCTTCGACGCCTGGCCCGCGCATTCATACGGTTATGGAGGCGCTCATGACCGGCCTCAGATTCGCCTCGCCAATGAGCGGAGTCGAGATTTCGGTGGTCGTGCCGGTTCGCAACGAGTCCGGCAATGTCGCCGAACTCGCAGCCGAAATCGTCGCCGCTTTGCGCGGGCGGACCTCCTTCGAAATCGTGTTTGTCGACGACGGTTCGACCGACGGGACGGGCGACGAATTGGTGCGGCTCGCAGCGCTCTATCCCGAAATGCGACCGGTCGCCCACGACCGCAAGAGCGGACAGTCCATCGCGGTGTCGAGTGGCGCGCGGGCGGCACGCGGTTCGACGATCGTGACCATCGACGGTGACGGGCAGAACGATCCGAAATTCATTCTCGCGCTTGCGAATACCCTTGCAGCAGGACGGCCCGACATTGGCTTGGTCGCGGGGCGGCGTATCGGACGCAAGGCGACCCGCTTCAAGAAGCTGCAGTCGCGCATCGCCAATGCCGTGCGCGGCGCCATTCTGCGCGACGGCACGACCGATACCGGTTGCGGACTGAAGGCCATTCCACGCGATCTGGTTTTGCGCCTGCCGGTCTTCGACGGCCTGCATCGCTTCCTGCCCGCGCTGGTGCGCCGCGAGGGCTACGCGGTGGTTCAGGTCGACGTGGTCGACCGTGACCGCCGGAAAGGCACCTCCAAATACGGCATGTGGGACCGGTTGTGGGTCGGCCTGTTCGATCTCATGGGAGTCTGGTGGCTGATCCGCCGCCGGAAAACGGTTCCGAAGGTGAAGGAGTTGGGGTGCGATGCTGATCGATCTGTCGCGGATGGTCGGGAGCTATTTGCAGGACGTGTTCGTCACTAACCTGGACTGGTGGGTGCTGGCCGGGTTCGTCGCGCAGGCTTTCTTCACCGCGCGCTTTGTCGTGCAGTGGATCGCGTCCGAGCGCGCCGGCCGCAGCGTGATTCCGGTCGCATTCTGGTTTCTCTCGCTGGTCGGCGGCGTGATGCTTCTGGTCTATGCACTGTATCGCAAGGACCCGGTTTTCATCGCCGGCCAGTCGTTCGGTGTGTTCGTCTATACGCGCAACCTCTACTTCGTGATCCGCGATCAGAAAGCGGAGGCCGCGCCCGCTCAGGTGCCGGCCGCCTCGTGAAGCGCGGCAAAGCCGCGTTCGAGATCGGAAATCAGATCCCGGGTGTCCTCGAGCCCGATATGAAAGCGCAGGCACGGGCCGCCCGGCTCCCATGGGGTGGCGGTGCGGTAGTCCTTGCAATCGAACAGGATCACCAGGCTCTCATAGCCGCCCCAGGAGAAGCCCATGCCGAACAGCGACAGCGCGTCGCAAAGGGCATAGAGCGCCGTTTCCGACACCGGCTTCAGCACGATGCTGAACAGTCCTGACGCGCCGGTGCAGTCGCGCTTCCAGATCGCGTGTCCGGGATGGGACGGCAGCGCCGGGTGGAGCACGCTCAACACCTCCGGCCGCTGCTCGAACCAGTGCGCGATCTCGAGCGCGGAGCGCTGGTGGCGCTCCAGCCGCACCGACAATGTGCGAAGGCCGCGCTGCGCGAGATAGATGTCGTCGGGTCCAGCACAAAGTCCGAAATTGCCGACCATTTCGTTGAGCATCGGCCAGGTCGCCTCGTTCGCCGAGACGGTGCCGAACATGATGTCGGAATGACCGCCGATATATTTGGTGCCGGCCTGAATCGAGAGATCGACACCATGCGCGAAGGCTGAATAGTAGAGGGGGGTCGCCCAGGTATTGTCCATCAGCACGAGCGCGCCCTTGTCATGGGCGACCCGCGCGATCGCCGGCACGTCCTGCATCTCGAAGGATTGCGACCCGGGCGCCTCGACAAACACCGCGCGGGTATTCGGTTGGAAAAGCGCCGCGATACCAGCGCCGATCAGCGGGTCGTAATAGCTGGTCTCCACCCCGTAGCGCTTGAGGATCGTGTCGGCGAAAATCCGTGTAGGGCGGTAGACGCTGTCGGTGATCAACAGGTGGTCTCCGGCCGACAAGACGGACATGAGCGCGGTGGAAACGGCAGCCGCCCCGGACGGCAACAGCGCCACGCCGGCGCATTGCGGGCCTTCGATATCGCGCAGCGCGTTTTCCAGCGACTCCGAGGTGGGGGTGCCGCGCCGGCCGTAGCGATAGCGTGCCCGATGCGCGACCATGTCGGCCGCGGTTGGATAGAGCATGGTCGAGGCGTGATAGACGGGTGGGTTGACGAATCCGTGATACTCGCGCGGCGTGCGGCCGCCGGTTACGAGCCGGGTGTCGGGCTTAAGGTCGCGGGGCTCGTTCTGTTTGCTCATGGGGCGTCCCTTGGGAGGTCTCGGGGATGGCCGGCGGATCAGTCCGGGCCGGTTCGACAGGGGAAGGTGCGCGGGTATCGTCTGACCGAATTGCAGGCAAACTGGCGGTCGCCAGTCAAGCCCTTGACCTGTCTGTGCAATCGTTCTCAGATGGCGTCAATTGCGGGATGGTCATGGCAATCCGGGCTTAAAGTCTTCTGCGGCTTTTGGCGCGAGCGGGCAGGCTTGCGCCGGAAGGGTCAAGTGCCGTCCGCCATCGGACAGACATCCACCTCCACCCCTCCCCCCGCGCGCTGCACCCCCTCGGCCAATGCCTCCGCCACCTCCCCCGCCGACAACGACCCCTTAAACT
>JAEZBA010000490.1 GCA_023430245.1 Pseudomonadota bacterium | reverse complement strand
GCCGTGTTCAGACTTGATAAAGGCGGCAAACTCCGCCGGGGCATTGCCGACCGGTTTCGCCCCTTCGTTAGCGAGCCGCGAGCGCACGGTGGCATCGTTGATCGCCTCCACGGTTGCCTTGTGCAGCAGGGTGATCAGCGCCTCAGGCGTGTCTTTCGGCGCGACGAAACCGTACCAGGCGCTCGCCTCGTAATCCGGCCAGCCGCTTTCGGCGATGGTGGGAACCTCCGGCAAGGTCGGCGCGCGCTGCTTACTGGTGACGGCAAGTGCCCGCATCTGCCCGTTTTCGATCAGGCCACTCACTGACGGAATGGTGGTGATCATGAACTGGGTCTGGCCGCCCAGGAGATCGCTGATCGCCGGGCCCGCACCGCGATAGGGCACGTGCACGGTGTCGGCCTTGGCGATTACATTCAGCAACAGGGTGGCAAGATGACTGGCCGAGCCGTTGCCCGCCGAGCCATAGGTTAGCTTGCCGGGATTGGCGCGGGCGAAATCGACAAGCTCCTTGATGGTCCGGAACTCGGATTTCTGCGGCACCACAGCGACCAACGGCGCGGCGGCGATCAACGTGATCGGCGCAAATGCGGTCAGCGTATCGACCTTCAAGCTCTTGAACAGATGCGGGTTCACCGCCATCGGACCCTGATTGGCCATCAGGATCGTGTAGCCGTCCGGGGCGGCGCTGGCCGCGGTCTGCGTCGCAATGTTGCCGCCCGCGGTCGCGATATTCTCCACCACAATGGTCTGGCCGAGCTTCTGGCCCATATTTTGCGCCACCACTCGCGCAATCGCATCGGTGCCACCGCCAGCCGAATAGGGCACGATCAGGCGAATGGGGCGCGCCGGATAGCTTTGCGCAAACAGGCTCGACGACCATGCCATTGCAGGCGATGCGACGAGTGACGAGCAGAACAGACGTCGTGTAATCATGGACATAACTCCCTGAGCTTATCGTTGTTTGCGATGTGGGCGAAGGCATGCGCAGGCACGACAACGCTGCCCTCGAAAATGCGACGGGCGGTGCGGATCACACTCGCGCGCGTGACCGTGCCGCCCGAGGCAAATGACAGATCGATCTGGATCCGGCCGCTGGGATGCTCGATGGTCACCAGCGAGGCCGGCTCCATCTGAGCAACGTCGTGTGCGATGGTTCCCGGCAGACGGCTCGCCACCGCGATGCAGAGCGCGCCGGTCACTGCGTGGCTGCGATGGCAGCGGTCGGGCACGAAATAGCGCGAGGTCAATGTGCCGCCGTGACACGGCGGCGACAGCACGCCGATCTTCGGCATCACCAAACCCGATACGTCGCCGAGCCCCATGCGCCGGCCTGCCTCGCGCCGCATCGACTCCAGACGCGCAAGCAGGCCCGCATTCGAATCCAGCGCAGCCGGCGTTTCGTTGCCGCGCAGGCCGACATCGGCCGCCGCCACCAGCATCATCGGCATCGCGTTGTCGATCAGCGTGACCGACAAACCTTCGATGATTTCGCGCGGCCGCATGGTCGGCAGCAGCTTGCCGGTCTTCGAGCCTGTCGCGTCGAGAAAGCTCAGCTTTATCGGCGCGGCGGTGCCCGGCACGCCATCGATCACCGCGTCTCCGTCATAGGCGACCTCGCCGCCTGGAGTCTGCACCACCGCGTCGATCAAGCTGCGGGTGTTGCGGTTGTAGATGCGGACCGACGTCTCGCCGTCGGCGGCCGGGACGAGCCCCGCCTCGATGGCGAAGGGTGCGACTCCCGCGAGCATGTTACCGCAATTCGGACCGATGTCGACGACCGCACGATCAACGGACACCTGCGCAAACAGATAGTCGACATCGGCATCCGGATGGGTGGCGCGCGCCACGATCGCGACCTTGCTGGTCTGAGCGTTTGCACCGCCCACGCCATCGACCTGCAGCACATGCGGCGAACCCATCACGGTCAGCAGCACGCGGTCCCGAACCTCCGGATCGACCGGAAGGTCGGTTTCCAGAAAGTAGGGACCGCGCGAGGTACCCCCGCGCATCAGGACGCAGGGAATCCGAACGGAATTGGAGGGCATCCCAGCCATGGCAGCCACCGCCGTAAGAGACCGCGGCAATCTGGCAAGCTAAATTACACGTGTGAAATGCAAATATTCATGCTATTAATGCGATATGAGCATCAATTTCGAATCGCTCGACCTGCGCGCGTTTGTCACCGTGGTTGAGCTCGGCAGCTTCCATCGCGCTGCCGCTGCGCTGAATTTGTCGCAGCCGGCGCTGAGCCGGCGAATTCAGAAACTGGAGAACGCGATTGGCGCCGCCTTGCTCGAACGCACCACCCGCAGCGTGGCGCTCACCGCGGTCGGCCGCGAATTGCTGCCGCTGGTGCGCCGGATGCTGGACGAGTTCGATTCCTCGCTGTTCGCGATGCGCGATTTCGGCCAGCGCCATGCCGGACAGGTGACGATTGCCTGCGTGCCGACCGCCGCCTTCTATTTTCTGCCGCGCGTGATCGCGCGCTTCAATGAGCAATATGCCAATGTGCGCTTCAGCATTCTCGATCTCTCCGCGAACGAAGGATTGCAGAGCGTGGCGCGCGGCGAAGCGGAGTTCGGAATCAATCTGCTCGGCTCGGCCGAGCCCGAACTGTCATTCGAGCCGCTGATCGAGGACCCCTTCGTGCTTGCCTGCCGAAGCGACCATCCCTTGGCCAAGAAGAAAACCGTGGCCTGGAAAGACATCGAACCCTATCACCTCGTCACCGTGAGCCGGGCCAGCGGCAACCGCACCCTGCTGGAAGCCGCTCTGGTGCGCGCGCGCGTGCGGCTGCGCTGGTTCTACGAAGTGACCCACCTGTCCACCTCGCTTGGCTTGGTCGAAGCTGGGCTTGGCATCTCGGTGCTGCCAAAGCTGGCAACGCCGCAGGGCGAGCATCCCATTATCGTGACGCGACCGATCAAGGAGCCTGAAGTTTCGCGCACCATCGGCGTGGTGCGCCGGCGCGGCCGGCCGTTGTCGCCGGTGGCGCAGCGCTTCTTCGACATGCTGATGACCACCTGGGCGGAGACGTAAGCCGCGCGCGAGGCTTTCCGGGCGCCGTTATTTGCCGCTCTGCGAGGGCGAAGTGTGACACAGGGCTGTCCCGTGACGGGACAGTCGGGACAGGCGGACAAAAAAGCCAATAAAATCAGCGCCAATTGCAGGTCGGTTCTAAATTTTGCGGAACCAACCGGTGCAAAAAGTCCACACCTTTACCGATCGTTAATCATGGGGCTTGAACGGCGAGTCGGCGCTTGCTCTTATGGTGTCCATGAGCACGACCCTTATCGAGATTCGACGCGCAAAGCCTTCGGATGCAAGCGACGTGGCGGTCGCTCATGACGAGGCATGGCACGCGGCTTACCAGGGCATCATCCCCGGCACCGAGCTCACAAAGCTGGTCAACCGGCGCGGCCCGGAATGGTGGCACTCCGCCATCCGCAAGGGCAGCCGGATCGCGCTGATGCAGTTCGGCGATACGATCGCCGGCTACGCCAATTACGGCCGCAACCGTGCGCGCAGCCTGTATTACGATGGCGAGATTTATGAGCTTTATCTGAAGCCGGAATTCCAGGGGCTCGGCTTCGGCCGCCGCCTGTTCACCGCCGCTCGCCGCGATCTCGCGCAAAGCGGATTGAAGAGCCTGGTGATCTGGGCGCTCTCCGACAACGATCCGGCGGTGGAATTCTATCGCGCGCTCGGCGGACGCGCGGTGGCGCGCTCATCGGAGCGGTTCGGCACCAAGGTGCTGGATAAGGTCGCCTTTGCCTGGCAGTCCTGAGCCGCCCGGCAATCGGATTTCAGTAACGAGGGCGCGGGACCAACCCGCGCCCTTCGTCTTTCAAAGCAGCCCGTTTTCCTGCGCCAGCGCCTTCAGCGACACCGCCGGCCGCGCGCCGATATGCTGGATCACTTCGGCCGCCGCGAGCGCTGCAAGCTTGCCGCAAGCCGCATGATCGCGCCCGGTCGCCAGCCCGTACAGGAAGCCGGCCGCTAACAGATCGCCCGCCCCGGTGGTGTCGACGAGCTTGTCGATCGCCGCCGCCGGCACCGCCAGCGTGTTGTCCTTGCTGACCACGACGCAACCCTTCTCGCTGCGCGTGACCACCGCCAGCTTCACGTCGTTCTTTATGGCCGTGACGCCGCTGTCGAAATCGGACGTCTCGTACAGGCTCTTCAGCTCCGCCTCGTTCGCGAACACGAGATCGACGGTGTTGTCGCGCATCAGCTTGAGGAATTCATCGCGATAGCGGCCCACACAGAATGCATCCGACAGCGTCAGCGCGACCATGCGTCCGGCGTCATGCGCGGCCTTCGACGCCTTCAGGAACGCTTCCTTGGCGTGCGGCGGATCCCACAGATAGCCTTCGAGATAGGTGATCGCAGCATCGCCAATCAGCTTCGGATCGATGTCGGTCGGCGACAGATTTTGCGCGGCGCCGAGATAGGTGTTCATCGTGCGCTCGCCGTCCGGGGTCACCATGATGTAGCAGCGCGCGGTCGAGGGACCGTCCTTCGCACGCGGTGTATCAAAGCCGACACCCAGCGCACCGATGTCGTGGGCGAAGACCGTGCCAAGCACATCATCGCGCACCTTGCCGACGAACGCCGCCTTGCCGCCGAGGCTCGCAATACCGGCAATGGTGTTGGCGGCGGAGCCGCCGGAGCTTTCGGTTGCGGGCCCCATCGCGTCGTAAATCGCGCTGGCGCGCGCCTCGTCGATCAGGGCCATGCCCCCCTTCTGCATGTTCTGCTTGATCAGGAAATCGTCCTCGGCGCGGGCAATGACATCGACAATGGCATTGCCGATTCCGAGAACGTCATAGCGGGGAGCAGTCATCAATGGTTCCTCTCATGGCGCTTTCGCGCGACGTGGACACAGGCTCGCGTGCAGAAAGCGCGTCAATGCCTCATGGCGAAGGGCGGCGCACTATAGCGATGCATCCCGGGAGGGCAAATGAAAGCACGTGCGTGACCGCACCTCGTTTCGCCCGCTAAAGTGGGACCCGGAGGGGCTCTATCCCAAAGGCCAGTTGAGAATGTCGATCGCCCGGAACGTCGCCATCGTCGGCACAGCGACGCTCGCCTCGCGCGTGCTCGGGTTCGTGCGCGACGTGGCGATCGCGGCGCTGTTCGGCGCCAGCGCGCGCGCCGACGCGTTCGTGGTCGCGTTCCAGTTTTCCAACCTGATCCGGCGTCTCCTCACCGAAGGTGCGCTGAACGCAGCCTTCGTACCGCTCTATCTGCGCCGGCGCGATGAAGGCGGCGAGGATGCCGCTGGGGCCTTTGCCGGGCGGCTGATCGGCACCGTGACGATCGTTCTGTTGGCGTTGTCGGCGCTGCTCGCCTTCGCCATGCCGCTGCTGATGCTGGCGCTGGCGCCCGGCTTTGCCGATCGTCCGCAGCCGCTGAGCCTGTCGATCGAACTGTCTCGCCTGATGCTGCCCTATCTCGTGCTGGCCGGCCCGGTCGCAGTTCTGATGGGTGTCCTCAATGCCAATCACCGCTTCCATACCGCTGCGCTTGCCGCGGTGATTTTCAACGTCGTCATCCTGATTGCACTGGCCGGCATCTTTTTCGCACGGGCCGGCGACAGCGATGTCTCCGCGCATATCGTCGCGATCTCGATTGCGTGCGCGGGACTGTGCCAGTTGGCACTGGTGGCGTGCGCGGTCTGGATCGGTCCTGAGAAATCGACCCCGCTGGGTTTTCTGCCCCTCGGCGAAGCGCGACGCTTTGCGGCGCTCGCGATTCCGGGATTGATCGCGAGCGGAATCCCGCAGCTCACCATGATCGTTGCGGTGATGGTCGCGTCCGACTGGCCCGGCGCGGTGTCGTGGCTCTATTACGCAAACCGGCTGGTCGAGTTACCGCTCGGAATCGTCGGCATCGCCATCGGTACGGTGATGACGCCCGCACTCACGCACGCGATGCGCGGCGACGACGGCGAACTGGCACCTCGCACCATCCGGCATGGGATCGAGATGGCGCTCGGGCTTGCCTTGCCGGCGGCGATTGCGCTGGCGTTGCTGGCCTGGCCGATTATCCGCATTCTGTTCGAGCGCGGCGCCTTCACGATACACGACAGCAATTCGACGGCGGCAATGCTCGGCGCGCTCGCAATCGGGCTGCCGGGCCACGTTCTGGTGAAGGCGCTGTCGCCGATCTTCTTCGCCCGCGAGGACACCCGCACGCCGATGATGGCCGCCGGTATCGGCTTGATCGCGGCCCTTGCCGGCAGCCTTGCCTTCATGGCGATCGGCCGGCCGACCGGTATAGCCTTGTCTGTCGGTCTATCTGGCTGGATCAGCGCCGCGATGCTGTGGCTGATCGCGGTACGGCGCGGCATGCTCCATGTCGGTTGGGGAGAATGGCGCCGGCTGATCCTGATTTCCGCCTCGGCGCTCGTCATGGGTCTGTTCGCACGCCTGCTGGCGGAGTTCCTGAACCTGTCGCTGCTCGAAAGCCGTCCGACGCAGGTCGTTCTGCTAGGCGCCGTGATCGGCTTCAGCCTTGCGGTCTATGCCGCCTGCCTGTGGCTGTCCGGCATCGTGCGGCCGCATGAATGGCGCGCTCTGTTCCGGCGCGGCTGAAGGCCTTGCCATGCGCCGCCACGCCGTGGCATGCACGCGCGGCTTTTCCATCGATGCGCGATCGGACGCAGCACCGGCACTCAATTTCCCGATCGCGCACGCCACCCCGCGGAAACCGACATGGCTTTCAAACAACTGGTCTTTTCCGGCGTGCAGCCGACCGGAAACCTGCATCTTGGCAATTATCTCGGCGCGATCGTCAAGTTCGTCGAACTGCAGAATAATTTTGACTGCATTTATTGCGTCGTCGATCTGCACGCCATCACCACCTGGCAGGATCCGGAGGAATTGCCGCGCGCGATCCGCGAGGTCACGGCCGCGTTCATCGCCTGCGGCATCGATCCGAAAAAGCACATTGTCTTCAACCAGAGTCAGGTCGCCGAACACGCCGAACTTGCCTGGGTGTTCAACTGCATCGCCCGCATGGGCTGGCTGAACCGCATGACCCAGTTCAAGGAAAAGGCCGGCAAGGATCGCGAGAATGTCTCGGTCGGGCTGTTCGCCTATCCGACGCTGATGGCCGCGGACATCCTGGTCTATCGCGCGACCCACGTTCCCGTCGGCGAGGACCAGAAGCAGCATCTCGAATTGTCGCGCGACATCGCGCAAAAATTCAACAACGACTACGCGGCCTCGATCGCCAAGCATGGCTTCGGCGACATGTTTTTCCCGCAGCCCGAGCCGCTGATCCAGGGACCGGCAACGCGGGTGATGTCGTTGCGTGACGGCTCGAAGAAAATGTCGAAGTCAGACGCCTCCGATTATTCGCGCATCAACCTGACCGACGACGCCGACGCGATCGCGCAGAAGGTTCGCAAGGCCAAGACCGATCCTGAACCGCTGCCGAGCGAGGAGAAAGGTCTCGAGCCGCGCCCGGAGGCCGACAATCTCGTCGGCATCTATGCGGCGCTCAATGGTACCAGCAAGGCCGACGTTTTGCGCGAATTCGGCGGCGCGCAATTCTCAGCGTTCAAGTCGGCGCTGGTCGATCTGGCGGTCGCGAAGCTCGGCCCGATCGGCGGCGAGATGAAGCGCCTGGTTGCCGATCCGGCCTATATCGATTCGGTTCTGGCCGACGGCTCCGATCGCGCAAGGGCGCTCGCGGCGAAGACAATGACCTCTGTCAAGGACATCGTCGGTCTTGTACGGCGCTGAATCCATTCGCAGATTGGAAAGCGCGTTGCACGTCCTTGTCATGCTGGCGCGCGCCATGCCACCATCCATTGCGCGGGGGGATAGCCGATGAGCCGCCGACGCCGCTCCTACGAATCCGGCCACAAGCCGAAATATCTCGTCGTCGTGGACGATTCGCCGGAATGCGATCGCGCCATCTATTACGCGGCGCGCCGCGTCTCGCGCATCGGCGTCGACATGATCATGCTGCGCGTCATCGATATCGAGGACCGCAATCAGCAATGGCTCGGCGTCGCTGACATCATGCGCGCGGAGGCCTATGAGGAGGCCAACGAAGCGCTCGACCGCGCCGCCGGGCGCGCCAACGGCATCGCCGGGCTCACGCCGGACCGTGTCATCCGGGAAGGCTCCTGGATCGAGCAGCTTCTCAAGTTGATCGAGGAGGACGAGGATATCGCCATTCTCATCCTGGCGGCCGGGACCGCTAAAGAAGGCCCGGGCCCGCTGGTCTCGGCGATCGCACGGACCGCCGGCGAATTTCCGATCCCCGTGGCGATTGTGCCGGGCCACCTTTCGGACGAGGAACTCGACGCCCTGTCCTGACCGAAAGGACTTGCAGGGGGCGCGGCTTGCCGGTTGACCTCGCCCGCCAAAACGCCATCTATAGCGGGAACAGGCCTGCCAACAGGCCTCCCGGGAGCCGATCCGATGTTTATCCAGACCGAAGTCACGCCGAACCCGGCAACGCTGAAATTCCTGCCCGGCCGGACCGTGCTGGACGGCACGCTGGAAATGACCAGCCGCGAGCAGGCGGCGAAGTCGCCTCTGGCGGAAAAGCTGTTCGACGTTCCGAATGTCAGCGGTGTGTTCTTCGGCTCCGATTTCATTACCGTGACCAAGAGCGACGGCGAGTGGCAGCAGCTGAAGCCGCTGATCCTGGGCGCGATCATGGAGCATTACATGTCGGGCGCGCCGCTCCTGCGCGACGGCGAAGCGGCCGGCGAATCCGACGAAGCCGAGTTCTTCGACGCCGCCGATGCGGAAACGGTCAAGACCATCAAGGAGCTGATCGAAACCCGCGTGCGACCGGCGGTCGCGAATGACGGAGGCGACATCACCTTCCGCGGTTTCAAGGAAGGCGTTGTCTTCCTGTCGATGAAAGGCGCGTGCTCCGGCTGCCCGTCCTCCACCGCGACGCTGAAACACGGCATTCAGAACCTGCTGCGGCACTTCGTGCCGGACGTCACCGAAGTCCGCCCTGTCTGAGGCTCTTTACCGCGCGGCGCCAAGCCACCGCGCCGCGCCTAGGTCTGCCTCGCCGGGACGACTATAGTTGGCCGCATGCTCGTCCTTGCCATCGATACCGCGCTGGAAGCCTGTTCGGCCGCAATTTTCGATTCCGATCAGGAAACGATCATTGCTGCGGACACTGAAATCATGGCGCGTGGGCATGCGGAAGCGTCGATGCCGCTGGTCGAGCGCGTCATGCGCGAAGCAGGGCTCGATTTCTTCGCGCTGGACCGGGTCGCGGTAACGGTCGGGCCGGGCAGCTTCACCGGCCTGCGGGTCGGAATCGCTGCCGCGCGCGGCATCGCGCTCGCTGCCAAGACGGAAGTGGTCGGGATCACCACGCTCGCAGCGCTGGCGGCACCGTATATCGCGGCGGAACCGAACAATCCCGTCGCCGCAGCGATCGACGGCCGTCATCGCCACGTTTATTTCCAGTTGTTTGGCGCGCAGGGACGCGTGCTGCTGTCACCGCGAATCATTCCGGTTGAAGATGCGGCGCATGCGGCGGCAGGTGCCTCGGCACGGCTGGTGGGGTCCGGTGCCCGGATGATGGCGGATATCTGGCCCGATCCCATGCACCCTCCGCCAATCGACGAACGACAAGCGCCTGACATAAACTGGGTCGCACGCCTCGGTGCGGAAGCACATGCGCGCGAGGCGCCGCCCAAGCCGCTCTATTTGCGTCCTCCGGACGCGCATCCGCAAACCGCATCAATTCTGCCGCGCCGCTGATGAGATGGCTGTTCGATATGTTCTCGCCGGCCCGTCCGCCGATCGTCTCCGATGCGGCGGCGCGCGACGTTGCTGCTATCGCCCAAATTCACGCAGCCTCGTTTCGCCGCGGTTGGAGCGACGGCGAGATCGAGGGCATGCTGCTCGATCGCAATGTGACGGCGCATCGGGCCACTATCGGACGCAATGTTGCGGGCTTCGTGATCTCGCGCATGGCCGCCGACGAAGCCGAAATTCTGTCGGTCGCCGTTGCCCAGGCCTATCGCGGCCGCGCGGTTGCGCGCGCGCTGCTGCGTCACCATCTCGGCCGTCTGGCGGCGCTCGGCATTCGCACGGTCTTTTTGGAGGTTGACGAAGGAAACGTTTCGGCGCTGCGGCTTTATCGCCGCGCCGGATTCGTCGAAGCCGGACGGCGCAAAGGCTATTACCCAAACCCAGCGGGAGAACCCGCTACCGCACTCGTACTGCGACGAAATCTGATGTGACCGCAAGGGCAATGGACGGATTCCGGCGGGCTGACTACAATGCGCCAACGATCGGAGACAGACGTGGTCGCCAAGGCTTCGAACCTGACACAATTGACCAATATCGAAGCGCGCTGCGCCGAACAGGGCATGCGCATGACCGAGCAGCGCCGCACCATTGCGCGCGTGCTGAACGATTCCGACGATCATCCCGACGTCGAAGAATTGTATCGCCGCTGTGCAAAAATCGATGACCGCATTTCGATCTCGACCGTGTACCGGACCGTAAAGCTGTTCGAGGATTCCGGCATCATCGAACGGCATGACTTCCGGGAGGGCCGCGCGCGCTTCGAGCAGATTTCGGACGCGCACCACGACCATCTGATCAACCTGCGCACCGGCGAGGTGATCGAGTTCCAGTCCGAGGAAATCGAGCGCCTGCAGGCCGAGGTTGCCCGCAGGCTTGGCTACAAGCTGGTCGACCACCGGCTGGAGCTCTATGCGATACCACTCAAGGACGACAAAGCCGGCTAGCCACCGGCATCGCGCCGGTCGCCCCTTGAACCGTCTGAAATCTGGGCTATTTCCAGCCTGCCCGGCAAAATCCGGCCGTCCGGAAGGGCGGCGAATTCCATTTTGGCCGGTTTGGATGTAAGAGGGGGCGGTTCGAGGAACCCCCGGTATGCCTGTGGCATTTGCACGCAAGGATCAGGACCGTTGACGCCCTTCGCGCCGACAGCGCCCCGCAACGCGGTATGACCGGACCCCGTAAGCTCCATATCAAGTCCTATGGCTGCCAGATGAACGCCTACGACTCGCTTCGTATGGCGGACATGCTGGCCCCGGACGGGTTTGCAGAAACAGGCGACGTCGCCGACGCCGACCTCGTGGTCCTGAATACCTGTCACATTCGCGAAAAGGCCGCGGAGAAGGTCTATTCGGAGATCGGCCGTCTGCGGGTCCTGAAAGAGGAGGCGGCGAAGGCCGGACGCCAGGTGACGATCGCCGTCGCCGGCTGCGTCGCCCAGGCGGAGGGCGCCGAGATCATGCGGCGCGCGCCTGTAGTCGATCTGGTGGTCGGGCCGCAGAGCTATCACCGCCTTCCCGCGCTGCTCGAACAGGCCGCGCGCGGCGAACGTCCCGTGGAGACCGAGTTTCCGGCGGAGGACAAGTTCAATTTTCTGAAAAATCCGACGCGCGAAGCAATGCGCGCCCGCGGCGTCACCGCTTTCCTTACCATCCAGGAAGGCTGCGACAAATTCTGCACCTTCTGCGTCGTGCCCTACACGCGCGGCGCCGAGGTCTCTCGCCCTGTCAGCAAGATCGTCGCGGAAGCGGAGCGTCTCGCCGATGCCGGCATCCGCGAAATCACCGTGATCGGCCAGAACGTGAATGCCTATCACGGCGAAGCGCCGGACGGTGGCACCTTCACGCTGGCGCAGTTGTTCTATCGGCTCGCTCAGATCCCCGGTATCGACCGGCTGCGCTACACCACAAGCCACCCGCGGGACGTCGACGACAGCCTGATCGCGGTTCATCGCGATCTGCCGGAACTGATGCCGCAACTGCATCTGCCGGTGCAATCGGGCTCGGACCGCATTCTCGATGCGATGAACCGCCGCCACACCCGCGACGATTATCTGCGGGTGATCGAGCGGTTGCGCGGCGCCCAGCCGTCGCTCGCCTTTACCTCGGACTTCATCGTCGGCTTTCCTGGCGAGACCGATGCCGACTTCGCCGACACCATGGCGCTGATTGCGGAGGTCGGCTTCTCGGGAGCGTTCTCGTTCAAATATTCGCCGCGCCCTGGCACCCCCGCCGCCGAGATGGACGGCCAGGTGCCCGAGGCGGTGATGACCGAGCGCCTACATGAATTGCAGCGGCTCATCGACCGGCAGACGATGTCGTTCAACAAGGCTTGCGTCGGACAAACGCTCGACGTGCTGTTCGAAAAAGCTGGCCGTCACCCCGGCCAAATTGCCGGCAAATCGCCCTATCTGCAGCCGGTGCAGGTGAATGCGCCGGAAACGCTGATCGGCACGATCGCTCCGGTGCAGATCGACGATACCGGCCGTTTCAGTTTGTTCGGAACGCTCGCTGCCGATCCGGCCCCGCGCCCGCTTCAGCGCGCCGGCCTTGCAGCTTTGGAGGCCTGACGCCGTTGCGCAATTACAAGCCAGGTCACGGTGCTCCCGTCGTGCCAAAGTCAAACGGCGAACCCGCAATCCAGACCATGCTCGCCTTCGATGACAACAAGCGCGCCTCAGCGCTGTTCGGCCAATACGGGCAGAATCTGGCGCTGATCGAACGCAAGCTCGATGTGGTCGCGGACTCGCGCGGGAACCACGTCACCATCGAGGGAACGCGTGAAGCCTGCGACCAGGCGCGCCGGGTGCTGGAGTCGCGTTACGAGCAACTGAAGAATGGCGGCGAGATCGTCGCCGGCGATGTCGAGGGCGCGATCCGTCAGGCGGTGGCGCAAGGCTCGCTGTTCGACAACGATCCGGCGACGGCGCGTTCGAACTTCGCCGATATCTCGCTGCGCAAGCGCACGGTGCGCGCCCGCACCGCGGGGCAGGACGCCTATATCCGTGCGCTCAAGCGTCATTCGCTGGTCTTCGGTACCGGCCCGGCCGGCACAGGCAAGACCTGGCTCGCGGTTGCGCATGCGGTTTCGCTGTTCGAGCGCAAGGAAGTCGATCGCATCATCCTGTCGCGGCCGGCAGTGGAAGCGGGCGAGCGGCTCGGCTTTCTGCCCGGCGACATGCGCGAGAAGGTCGACCCCTATCTGCGCCCGATCTACGACGCGCTGTTCGATCTGATGGACCGGCGCGTGGTCGAGCGCGCGATGGAGGAAAACGAGATCGAGATCGCTCCGCTCGCCTTCATGCGCGGACGCACGCTGCATAACGCCGTGATCATTCTCGACGAGGCGCAGAATACGACGTCGATGCAGATTAAGATGTTTCTCACCCGGCTGGGCGAGAACAGCCGCATGATCGTCAC